>DASTGL010000216.1:0-3035 GCA_035719145.1 Solirubrobacterales bacterium | reverse complement strand
GGGGCGATGTTCATGTCCCCGCAGACGACCGTGGCCTCTGGGCCGGCGGCGACCGCCTCGCGCAGCGCCGCCAGCCAGCGCAGCTTGTACTCGTAGTGGTCGGAGCCCGGTTCGCGCCCGTTCGGCACGTAGACCGAGAAGACCCTGACGCCGCCGCAGGTCGCCGCCACCGCCCGCGCCTCGGGATGCGGAAACCCCGGCGCCCCGGCCAAGCCGGGGACCACGTCTTCCAACCCCACCCGCGAGAGGATCGCGACCCCGTTCCAGCTCGCCTCGCCATGCACGGCAACCTCGTAGCCGCGCCCGCTCAGCTCCTCCCCAAGCAGCGCCGTAAAGGCCACATCGGCCAGCTTCGTCTCCTGCAGGCAGACGACGTCGGGCTGCCGTTCGTCCAGCCACGGCAGCAGGCGCGGCAGGCGCTGCTTGACCGAGTTGACGTTCCAGGTGACGAGCCGCACGCCTACAGCCCGTGCGGGTGCAGATGGTCTTCGGCCATCCGCTTGAGGCCGGTGCGGTCGATCTTGCCGGTCGGGTTGAGCGGCATCTCGTCGAGGAAGACGATCTCCTCGGGCGCCTTGTAGCCGATCCGCTCGCGGCAGTGGACGATCAGGTCGGCGGCGCTGGGGCGCTCGGCGCCCTCGCGCAGGGTCACGTAGGCGCGGACGTTCTCGCCGTGGACTTCGTCGTGGACGCCGACGGCGCCGGCGAGGGCGATGGCCGGGTGCTCGTTCAGCGCGCCCTCGACCTCGTAGGGGCTGATGTTGGAGCCGTCGTGGACGATCACCTGCTTCTTGCGGCCGAAGAACCAGAGGTAGCCGTCCTCGTCGGCGCGGGCGAGGTCGCCGGAGTCGATCCAGTCCTCGCGCAAGACCTCGGCGGTCGCCTCCGGCGCTTCCCAGTAGCCGAACATCCGCGCCGGGGTGCGGATGAAGATCCGGCCGACCGCGTCGGGCGCGACCGGCTCGCCTTCCTCGCCGCGCAGGGCGATCGAGTAGCCGTTGATCGGCCGCCCGATCGAGCCCTGTTTGACCACGCCCGAGGGCGGGTTCAGCGTCGCCAGGCCGACCTCGGTCATCCCGTAGCCCTCGACGATCGGGAAGCCGGCGACGGCGGCGAACTCGTGCAGCAGCTCGGTCGAGACCTTGTCGGATCCGCAGCGGCAGATGCGCAGGGACCCGAAGTCGCTCGGCTGCAGGTCGTGGTCGCGGACCAGGGCCAGCAGCGCCGCCGGGATCATCGCCAGCACCGTCGGCTCGCGCTCGCGCAGCAGCGGCAGCAGCTCGTGGCTGTCGAAGGTCCGCGCCACGACCACCTCGCCGCCGACCGAGAGCATGCTGAGCGCCCAGAGGAAAGAGCCGATGTGGGACATCGAGGAGCCGGGCAGGAAGACGTCGTCGCCGTCGAGCTCGAAGGCGGCGGCGGCGCTGGCGATCATCCAGCGCAGCGAGGAGCGGGTGTGGGTGACGCCCTTCGCCGGGCCGGTGCTGCCGGAGGTGAAGAAGATCGCCGCCGGCTCGGCCGGGTCGGGGTCGGGCGCCGGCGGCAGCGGCTCGCTCTCCAGCAGGCGGTCGAAGTCGCGGGGCCAGTCGACGTCGGCGCCGCTTCCCGGCCCCTCGGGGTCGGCGTAAGCGACGACGCCCAGCGGCAGCGCCGCGGCGAGCTCGCTCGCTCCCACGTCCTCGACCCGCTCGACGTGGGCGAGCAGCGCCTTGGCGCCGCTGACCCCGAGAGCGTGGTCGATCTCGCGGTGGGTGTAGCGGTAGTTCAGCGGCGTCACCACCAGCCCGGCCTTGAAGCAGGCGAGGTAGTGGACGATCAAGGCGATCCGGTTCGGCATCAGCGAGGCGACGCGGTCGCCCGGCTCCAGCCCCAGCGCCCGGTAGCCGCCGGCTAGCCGCTCGCTCTCCGCCTCCAGCTCCGCCCAGCTCATCGAGCGCATCGCCGAGACCAGCGCCGACTCCTCCGGACCCGCCTCGAGCCCGATCCGCAGCAGGTCGCTCAGCGGCGCGGCGGGAGCGTCGAGGGGCAGGCCGTCGATCAGCACGGGGGTACTTCTACCGCACCGGCCACATGGGAAACCGGCCTCCGATACCCGCACCTGAGCGGCCTTGTCCACTCTGAGAAACTTCCTCGATGGCCGAGCGGGACGTCTTCCTCCAGAAGCGCATCTTCGACTGGTCGCAGGGGCTGCCCGCCTGGCAGCGCGGCCTGATGCGGCTGCTCTGCGACGGGCCGCTCGACGAGGGCGGGCGGGCGCGGGTGCTGGCCGTGCTGCGCGGTGAGCCGGATGCGCCGGACCTGCCGCCGCTGGAGCTCGCCGACCTGCCGGCCGACGAAGGGGCCTACGGCACGGTCGAACTGCGGGAGATCCGCAACTTGCGAAACGTCAACAGCCTCGCCGGCGACCAGGCGCTCTCCTTCGGGCCCGGGCTGAACGTCGTCTTCGGCGAGAACGGGGCCGGCAAGAGCGGCTACGGGCGGCTCGCCCGCCGGGTCTGCCGCGCCGCCGAACCCGGGGAGGTTCTGCACGACGTCTTCGACCCCGGCAAAGCGGAGGCGCCCCAGACGGCGGAGTTCGTGCTCGCGGTCGACGGTGAGGAGCAGGTGGTCGAGGTCGACCTCAGCGGGGAGGCGCCACGGATCCTCTCCGCGATCACCGCCTTCGACGCCAGCTGCGCCGAGTTCTGCGTCACCAGGTCGAACACGATCGAGCACACGCCGCGGCCGCTGCGCCTGCTGAAGGAAATGGTCGAGGCGCAGGCCGAGCTGGCGGAGGAGCTGGCCGAGCAGGTCGACGGGCTGCGCGACGCGCTGCCCGAGCTGCCCGAGCTGGACGACCCGGAGGCGGCGGCGCTGCTGGCCCGGGTCGAGGCCGGCGAAGCCGCCCGGCAGGAGGTCGAGGCCTTCGCCCGGCTGGGCGAGGAGGAGCTGGCGGAGCTGCGGGAGCTGGAGAAGGCCGAGGCGACGATCGCCTCCGACGGGAGCCGGGAGCTGGAGCGGGCGGCGCGCAAGCGGGCGGCCGCGGTCGAGCGGTT
>DASTGL010000215.1:0-11746 GCA_035719145.1 Solirubrobacterales bacterium | reverse complement strand
CCTGCCTTTCTTATCGGCCCCACGAGCGGAGAAGCCCGCCCACTTCTCCGCTTCTCCTTCGAAGAACCCGATCTTTTCGACGAAGCGATTAGGGAACTGCTGTAGGTACTGGCGAAGACATATTCGCGTCCTATCGAAACGTGTTCCGACGCACCCACTCAGCCAGATCCCATCGCGTGAACCGAAGGCCTCGCCCTACCCGCACATGCGGCAGATGTCGAGAGCGGACCAGCTCGTACAGGGTGCTACGGGGAACGTGGAGAAGCTGGGCCGCTTCGTCAGCGTTTAGCAGCGGCTCGGTGAGCGAGCTGTGGGTCGATTGCTCTTCAACTCGTTGACTCATCGTCCGATCCCGAGGCGCATCGAGCGCTCGGCCACCCGTCGTTTCTTCAACCCGAGCTGGCGCTGCGTGCGCTGCAGCCGCTCCCTGGCCTGCCTCTGCCGAGCCTGCGCAGCCCGGTCCTTCGGCTTCGCCCCGAGGGCATTGTGTTTGTCCACCACGCCGTTTCTGACGCGGTAGCTCTCGATCCCTCGCACCGCCCGGTCCCATGCCGCCGCCTTCGTCGGATCGCTCGGCCTCTCCCCCAGCTCGGACTTGATGTAGGCGGGAGGAGATAGACGGGCGGCGGTGGCGGCGGCCCGCTCTCGCTCGGAGAGGACGTGTTCGGCTACCGCTGCTTTCGCGCGGGCATCGTGGCCGATAGCCGGCAGCTGCTCGCGCTCTGCCCTCGCCGCCTCGATCCGCTCCAGCGCGGCTTCCTCGTTGGAGGGATGAACACCCGAGCGTGAGCGGAACGACTCGACCTGCTCCGAGGCCCTATGGATCGTCTCTTCGTGGCGGAGATGCCGGGATTCGTTGTGCTGCTCGGCTGCGGCCTCTGAGCGGAGCTCGTGGACGCGGCGGGCCAGCTCGTCGGTCGGCATCTGGGCGAACTGCGAGCGCAGGGCCTCGTCGTGGGCGGCGCTCTGGGCGCCGCTCCGCTCGGCCGCTTCGGCGATGTGCTCGAGACCGTGGCGCAGGTAGGGCGAGCCCGGCGCGATCTCCTCGCGGGCGAGCTGGACCTCCGGGGTCGCATAGATGAAGGTCTCCCCCCTGGTCCGCGAGGTTGCGACGTAGAACTCCTCCCGCGTCATCGAAGGGTCGGCCATGACGAAGGCGGAGTCGAGAGTCGCGCCCTGAGCCTGGTAGATCGTCGCCGCGTAGGCGTGTTCGATGGCAGGCGCTCCGTCCCTCGGGTTTACCCGGCCCAAGAAGACGGAATCGACACCCACCCGCCTAGCGGTGTCGATTCCGTCCAACACCAAACGCCCAGAATCAACATCGACCTCCGCTATCCGCCACCTCTCGCGGTTGAAGATGCCGGCGCGCTGGTCGTTGATCCGGGTGATGACCTGATCGCCGACCGCGAAGCGGGCCTCGCCGACCTGCAGGTCCTGCGAGCCGAGCCGTCCCTCGGAGCGCATCCGCTCCCTCGCCAGGATGTTCAGCTCGCCGACCTCGGCGTTTCGCTTGGCCACCATAAGCGCGTCCTCGCCGTCTGCGAAGCGCTGCCACCAGTCGGCGACCATCGCCTCGCGCCGAGCGGCCGGGTCCTCTGAGATCGTCACCCGCTCGGCGCCCTGGTAGACCGAGATCGCCTCCCGGCCTTCGCCCTCGCGGATCAGCTTCGCCGCATCGCGCTCCAGCTCATGGCCGTGGCGGATCACTTCATCGAGGACGATCGGCTCGGTCCTCTGCGCGATCGCCGCGAAGAGACCGCCCGCCTCGATCTCGCCGAGCTGGGCGGGGTCGCCGATCAAGACCAGCTTGACCTGGCTCTCCTGGGCGTGGTCGATGATCCGGGCGAGAGTCTGGGAGTCCACCATCCCGGCCTCGTCGACGACCACCACCGAGCCGGGGCGAAGCGGTGCCCGTCCCTCGGCGGCGGCGCCGTCAAGCTCTGCCAGCAGGCGGGCGAGACTCGTCGCCTCAAGGCCCTCGGATCGCAGCACGTTCGCCGCCCGCCAGGTCGGTGCCGCGACCCTCAGCTCGGCGCGATCAGCCGACCATCCACGAGCCGCGGCGACGAGAGCGTAGGTCTTGCCGGTACCGGCCTCGCCGACGACGACGACCAAGCCCTCGCCGCCCGCGAGGAGACGCCGCACCATCGCCTCCTGGTCGGACTTCATGCTCGGCCGCTCGGCGAGGACGCGGGCGACGAGAAGCTGATCGACGGTGGCGCGGTCGGTGCTCGACCCCATCGCCTCGGCGCTCGCGAGCGCCTTCTTCTCAAGCTCCCAGATCGACTGCGTGGTGTAGCGCTCGCCCTTCGCGGCCTGCGCGATCAAGATCACGTCGGGCCGGGAGAGGTAGGCGTCGGCAAGCTCGACGACCTCGGGGCAGGGGGCGCCGGCCGGAAGGGAATCGGCGACGGCCTGGATCACGTCGCGGCGGTCGAAGTGCGAGGCGTGGGCGGTAAGGGCGCTCTCGACGTCGGCGACGGCGACCGTCCCCTCGGGCGCCTGGCGCTCCTTGCCGAAGGTGGCGCGGATCGCCTCGCGGTCCAGGCCGATCTTCTCGCCCTTGCGCCGCCAGACCTCCCGCAGGCTCTCGGTGGTCAAGTCGCGGTCCTTCGCCTCCCTCGTTGCCAAGGTCGCTACCTGCCGGGCGCGGGCGCCGGCACCCTCCCCCGCCGCCTCGAGGATTTCCTGGCGGCGGGTGGAGAAGGCGCGCAGATGGTCGGGGTCCAAGCCCCGGATCTCGGCGATGCCGTTCTCGACCTCGCGCCAGCGGACCCCGAGCCTGCGGGTCAGCTCGTCGCGCAGGTGAGCCTCGTAGATGTAGCCCGCGGCTTTGGCGTGGTCGTAGATCGCCGGGTGGTAGAGCCGGGTCCAGCGGCCATCGGCAAAGGTGGCGTTGGCGACGAGGACGTGAGTGTGGAGCTGCGGGTCGCCGGCGCGGGAGGAGCGGTGGACGTAGCCGGCGGCGAGGAAGCCGTTGCCCTTGACGAAGACCTGGCCCCCGGCGCCGCGCCGGGTCCAACAGGCGGCGCCCTGGAGGTAGTCGAGACCAGCCCGCACCGCCTCGGCGTGGGCGGCTTTGACCTCGGCGGCGACGGGATGGCCGCCGAGCGCCCAGGCCAGCGAGACGGACTTCGGCGCCGAGAAGGTCAGGTCGAAGCCGGGGACGGCGCCGCCCTCGACGTGGCGGAGCCCGAACGGCTCGCCGCTGGCCGGGTTCGTCCCCGTGAGCATCGAGACGAGCTGGTCGGGATCGACCTTGCCTTGCAGGCCGAGATCCTCGGCCCCGTCACCGAGCCAGTAGCCCTCGGCCTCCCCCTCGCCGGAGTAGTAGTCCTCGGCGCCTTCTGCGACCTTGCCGAGGTAGTAGCCCTCCTGGCCGGCGCCCATCTTCCCGATGGAGAGCATCAGCGCGGGCCTCTGGCGATGGCGGCGTCCATGCCTTTGCTGTCCAGCGCGACGGCGCGGTGTATCGGCTCCACCCCGAAAACGTCCTCGGGGAAGGGCAAGCGCCCCTGCGAATCGCTGCGGCAGTCCACGGAGTGGAAATGCCGAGAGCGGTCCTGGCGCCCCTGCTCATCGCGCCAGCGGTGCCGCCCCGGTCGGGGCGGGGATCACCTAGTGATAGTGCGTGAGGGGTTCTGCTGTTGGCAGTTAGGTCTTGCCTCTAGGGCCTGCTGCTGCGGCCCTAGAGGCAGAGGATCTATCTGCTGCTGGTGTTGGTGGTTGCTCTTACTCCGAGGAGTTCATTTGCTGGTTCGGTGCCTCTTAACTTCTGGCTTGCGTCTTGATCTGATCTGACGCCTCTTCCTCTTCAAACGCCCCCGCAGCCGCGCCCATGCTCGCCGCCAGAGGCGCACCGGAACGTCCGGCCCTCCGAGGGCTTCCAGCACGTCTCGGTCCTCTTCCATGCGGCGACGAAGGCGCTCCTTGAACTCTTTGTCCCTGCGCCGGTCGGCGATGTGCTTGTCGATCTGGGCTCTCTCCTCCTCGGTGGGCCAGCCGCTCCCGGGCATCAAGCCGAGGCCGACCAGCGCCCACTCCGAGTTCATCAGCAGCTCGGTCGCTTCGTAGCGATGGCCGGACGGGCGCCACGGCCACAACTCTTCGGAGACCTTCAAGGCGCCGAGGATCTCCAGTTCTTCGGCGTGTTGGCGGATCGTGGAGCGCAGCTCCCCCATCGCCTCCGCCAGCTCGTCCAAGCTGACCGGCCGCTGCGCCAGGACGCAGCGCCGCAGTATCTCCCGGCTGAACGGATTGCGGATCGAGGCTCCGAGAGCGAAGGGCAACGTCGTCTGTCTCCTTCCCATCGGCTACTCCTCGATCCCGAGGTCTCTGAGCACGTCGCGGTCTTCCTGCTGCGCCTTCCGCAACCGCTCTTTGAACTCCTCATCCGAGAAACGGGCGGTGATGTGGTTCTCGATCCCTTCCCGTAGAACCTCCGATACGGGAAGGCCGTCGGCGCGGCCGATGGCAGCGAGTTTCTTTGCCATCGACTCGGGCAGTCGGAGAGTGGAAACTTTCGTGCTCATGCCGCCCTCCTGACCGCGAAGGTGCCGTCGGCCGAGGGACTAGGCGGTATCCACTCGATCCCGTTGACCAGCACTTGCACCCCTAAGCCGAGGGCGCCCGCGAGCTTCATCAACGTATCCACCCTCGGCAGGCGCTCCCCTTTCTCGACTAGGCCGATCTCGGTCCGGTGCAGTCCGCAGAGGGCGCCGAGAGCTTCCTGGGAGTAGCCCGCACGGCGGCGGGCCAGCCAGAGGTTCTTACCGAGCTGCGTAGCGGCTTCTCGGTCGACATGTCGGCCGTCCATCAGAGTTCCACCAGCCGGTTGAAGACGGTGGCCGTCCTCGTCGGCAGGACGAGGGGGCCGACCTGATGAAGCAGGCCGGCCCCGGTCAAGTCACGAACGGCCCGCTCGATCCGGTCGCGCTGGCCGAATGCATCAGAGGCGAACGCCAGCTCGCGAGCCAACTCGTCGAGCGTCAGAACCTCCGGGTAGATGAACAGGACTTCTCGCAGGACCGCCGCTTGGTCGCGGTCGTCCTGCACGGCGGTGGTCGTGGCGCACTCATCGTCGGCGCCACTAGGCTTGTCGCGCATGGGAAGCATCCCTTCCTGTGCCACGCCCCCGGCTGTGACAGCAGCGCGGGGGCACTTTTTGTCGGATCAGCCGAAGTTAGCAGACTGTGGAGGACAACTCCACAGGACAGCGGTTAATCGCCTCGGATGATCTGGCCGACGCGGGAGTGGTCGAGGCCGACCAGCTCGCCGATCTCACGCAGCGAGAGGCCGTCCTTCTGGGCTTTCGCGAACGCTTTGCGCCGTGCTTGACGGGCCGCCTTGCTGTCGCGCTCGAAATGCTTTTGGGCTGCCTTCACGGCTTTAGCGGCACCCTCTCGCTTGGCGTCGTCAGACATCCAACGATCCTAAGTGACTAGCTCGGGGAGGAGTCGGCCCACCGACCGGGCCATCTGCCTACGCGGCGATGCGCTCAAGGACGTCGTACTTCGCATCACGGAGATCGAACGCCGGCTTAGTCCCCTCGAGGACGTCGATGATGAGCTGGTTAACACAAGGGTCCTCAATGGAGCCCGACGTATAGGTAATGCGGTTTCCGGCAGCCTTGTCGATCTCTGCATGAATGACCTGGTCTGCATCGCACACGACGGCGAGATTGGGATTGTGGGTAATCATGATGATCTGCCGTTGCTCCTTCGCACACTTCAATGCCGGCACCAAGAGCTGGGTGATCGTCTCGTTGTCGAGGTTCTCCTCTGGCTGGTCGACGATCAGTGGGATCTTCTCGCGGTCGATGAGGAGATAGAAGATCAGCAATAACGTTCCACGCTCTCCCGGAGAGAGCTGGTGAAGCTGCTTGTCGTGCCATCGCAGCTCAAATCGAGGGCGCAAATAACGCAGGCCGAACAGGAAATCGTAGAGCTGCTCCGGGCTTGCGTGGCCTACCAGTTGATCGGCAAGATCGAGCGACTCTGGCTCCGACTGGCGCAAATCATGAGTCAGAGCGTGCTCGATCTCCGCCAGAAAAGCATTAAGGCCAGCAAGGGTGGAGAAGTCGTGGCGGGCAATGATCTCGCGCAGGCGCTCAGCGCCTGGTTGCTCACCGCTAAAGCTACCCCGGCGACCGTGGTGAATCATTGCCAGCAGCCCTTCCTCTAGTCCGTCGATCGCGCTTTCAGCAGTGAGGGTCAACGGCACGCGCTGGGCGACAGGATGCTTATTGATGAAGTCCTGAACGGGTCGGTAGAGACGTTCGTAGTCACCCAGCAACTCCCGCGTGGCGTTGAAGATGTCGGCAAATACCTTCTGACGCTCCTGGGCCGCTGCTTCGATTTGCTCTGGCAGTTCATCCAGACTCTCAAGCTTTGCTTCAAGCCCCGTGACCGATCCGGGCTCAGCTGGATCGCCAATGATCTCGCCACGGGTGCGTTCCCACTGTTTAAGCGCTCGCTGATACTCCTGGTACCGACGCTGTGGAGCGTCGAGGCGCTCGCGCAATTGATCGGCCTTCTCGGACGCGTCTCGCCGGGAACGAGCTACGGACTCAGAGTGATCGGGATCAAGAGCATCTTCAAGCTCTTCTACCTCCCGAGCAATCTCGACCTGCTGGCGTTCCAGTCCTTTGTCCTCAGCTCTTAAGACCGCCAGCGTGCGAGGGTCGAGATTCAGAAGCTTGGCATCCTCCGCAGCTTGCCCGTAGAAATCCTCAACCGACTTCTGAAGGTTCTTGATTTCAACTAGCAAGCGACCTATCGCAACGAGACGCTTCTTTGCAATGGCCTGGCGCTGCGCGAGCTCATCGAGTTCCGGGTCGCATTTTTCGATCTGGGCGACTACCTCAGCGAGCTGCTCTGCGGCTTCACGAGCCTCCGGGTCCGCCTCCTCCGAATCATCTGGCGCCGCGACTGCAGCCGGCCGTGCTTGGTCATGCGCGGCAAGGTCAGCGCGCCGAGCCTCAAGTTGGGCCACGAGAGTCTTACGGGTCTCGACGCTGGCCTGGTCGCGCAGCACGAAGTAGCGGCGATTGACCTCCGCTAGGTTTGCACGAAGTTGCTCGATCCCGGCTTCCTTGGCTGAGCCCATGTGTTCGAGGAGGTCGCGCAACGTCTCCTTGCCAAGCCGATCAGCGGTCTGAACATGCGAAAAGATGACCGCCTCAAGCTCCTCGTCAAACTTCGTCCGACTGCCAGAACGCTGAATCTGCCCACATATTTCCTCTAAATAGTGCTGGGGGATGTGCTTGACCCGTGCAGTCAGAAGAGGGTCCGGCTTCTCGTCAAGACAACACGACTGCCTCTCCTCCGAGCGCCAGACAATCTCGACGGCGAATGCGCCCCCCAGGTGATCTCGCGGATTGAGAAAGCGCTCACCCGTGAGAAATGAAAAGCGCCCCTCATTGTGAGCGTTGCCGGCAAGGGCAAGCGCGTCACCAAGAGCACTCTTGCCACTGCCCTTCGAACCGATCACAGCGATCAAGCCTGGATTAAGGGGCAATGACCCAGACAGCCATTGAGCTGCGGGATTCGGCTTCCCGCGATGCTCGAAACTAATTTCCTTGATCGACTTATTGGCGGCCCCCCGTACTCTCGCTAGTGCCTCTGGCTCCGATCCAATAAAGACGCGATCCTCAGGCTCATTTCGGAGCTGGGCAAGCCCGTTGAAGCCTGGGTCGGCACGAACCCAGAGCTGACGATCTTGGTCGGGCACAAAGAGGCGATCGGGCTCATGCGCGTCAGAGCCATGAACACAAGGCTTTTGACTCTTGAACTCCTCGAGATAGGCCTCTTTGGATGGATGCGCTTCGCCAAGGCCGAAACGACGGGTCATAGGGTTGGCGGAAAAAAGCATGCCTTTTGGACGGGAACTTTGCGGGTGATGTGACCTGGACCGTCCCAATCAACCTTCGAAAGATGCTCATCTGCGGCAAGAATCAGTAAATGCCGCTTTCGAAAATGTCGTTTCCCCCTTAGAACCTTGGTGATCTCGTCGTGCGAAACGACGGCCTGTTCCATTCCGGCTTTGAGATCGGTTTGCCCGCGGAAGCGCTCATGCTGCTCCTTCAGTCGCCGCCCAGATGCTTCGAGATTCGGGACCGTGAGCGCCGGTCGTTCATCGAGATCGTCTGGATCCGCCTCTGAGAGGTAGTGGAGCTGGTGAAGAAAATTGTTTTCGATCTCCGCTGGGTCGACGTCCTCACCAAAAATCACATGGAGCGCCACCCGCGGTTCAGGTGAACCGACTTTGATTAGCTCATTGAGCCGCAGCTCGATATTGGGAAGGAGCAGGATCTCGGCGGCCTGGGCGGCCTGCTCTTTGCCAAGAAGATCAACCAGTCGCGACTCGTCAGCCTGCAGCTCACGCAGTTCTCGGTATCCACGAATGAGGAAGTAATCCGTGACCCCAACGACTGCGATCTCGCGCTCGATGGCTCGCTGAAAGAACGTCCTCGCATAGGCATCGAAGTCGTCCCCAAATCCGTTGTTCAGAACCGAGCGTGGCGTATGGACGTGCAAATCCCATCGCCTCCACTCAGAGCCGCGCGGGTACCTGGGGAGAGCTGGCTGTTTTATCGACAGAGCGATCGGGAGACCGTATGCCCCACCTCGGACAAATCCTCGTGAAGGCCTAGGGGCACAAGAACATCTCGGAATCTCCTGCTCTAGCCGTCGATGCGCGCCCGAGCACGCCCTTTACCTCGGCGCTTCTTGTGCCCAGCGGGCTGCTCACCGCCTTTCTTCCGCGTTCGCCTGACGGGCGTACTCGCGGAGGCCGGACCCCACATCAGCCTTGCGCCGCGCTTGCTGATTGGGTCATTCACAATCAAGCTTGGACACGTTTTGCCCGTCCTGGGGTGCTTCCAGTGGAAGGTAAGCGACTCGAGGCGAGGGCCGAAGCGTTCACGGATATCTAGATAGCCCGATTGACAGTGCTTGTTCCACTGCTCGTAGCTGCCGGCGTAGACCGCGCTAGCGATAGGAGCAAGGATCGCCGAGCAGAGAAGATCGGCGATCTGGAGTCCCGCGTGGTTGTCACTGTGGCCGAAAACCGGCATATCGACGAGACCCAGGTGTTTTGGGTGCTTCCCAAAACGCTGCGTGAAGAGGGAGTGAGCCAAGCGGTGGTTGTGCTGGTAGGTCTGGCTATCAACAACCACCATCCCCCGCTCCTTGGTCGGAAGGCTTGCGTCAAATCCACGGCAGATGAACTGCAGGCTGCTGGCGTGGATGCCCATGTCGTCGTTCTCGGTGTCTAAGCGCTTCATCCAGACGCGACCGAGGATCTTGGCGTCATACCTCTCCAGCAACTTCAGAGTGCCGTCCAGCACGCCTATCGCCCGCTTTCGCTGACGGACGGTGGCGTTGTTGCGGAATCCTTTGCGGAGGTTCGCGCCCTTTACTTCTTGAAGGATGGCATCGAGCCATCCGTGGCCGGTCTTAGCCAGCACCGGATCGAACCGCTTCTTAAGGTTGATCCAATCGTGAGTGATTTTGGCGAGCTCGCTCTCGGGAAGGGAAACCCCTGCGATGACGATCACCGGCTGCTGGTCCGGATCGGCTTCAACCAACTTCTCCGCAGTTCCCGACTCATCGACATAACAAAGCCGCATATCAACGCCCCGGAATAGCCAAGGCCGCCAACTGGCGGCCTTGGAGGACGGGCGACCAGCTATGGGCCGCCCAAGTGCTCGCCTCACGGCTCACACGATTCGTATGCGCCAAGGCTACCGAAATCAGCGGGGTAGTCAATGGCGGGTTTGTTGGGCATGCCGCCCTGCACCCCTGCCGAATCCTGTGCATTCTGGAGAATGCAATCAAATGCTTCCGATGCTCAGTGCCCTGGGTCATTAGCTCCGCGGGGTCGCGCGCAGCTAGGTAGCACTGGCCGATTCGGAGACTGAATCCGCTCGGAAGGCCTTCGAGATTCGACGAGCTGCATCCTGCCTTGGCTTGAACTGGAGGTAGCGCTGGGTCGTCGCCAAGTCCTGGTGGCCCATCCACTCCATGACCTCGCGGGAGTCGGCGGTGCGGATCGCGTGGGAGCCGAACGTGTGGCGGAGGTCGTGGAAGCGCAGGTCGCGCAGGCCCGCCTTCTTGATCGCGGCCTTGTAGCGGTCGCGGAGCTTGTGGCCGGATAGGTGGCCGCCCTTGACTCCACAGAAGACGAGATCGTCGTCGGCTCGGAACTCGTCGCGCTGACTGAGGGCAGCGAGAGCTTCCGCGACCTCTTCCGCCATAGGCACGGTTCGCTCTTGGCCGCTCTTCGGCGTATCGACCCGGCCGTTGGTGAAGCTCTGGCGAACGTGAACTGCGCTGTTGACGAAGTCCACATCTCGCCAGCGTAGGGCGAGCAGCTCCCCGAGGCGTAGGCCGGTGAATGCGGCCGTGAGGTAGATCGTGCCGTCCTGCTTCGATGCAGCTGCTCGAACGAGGGCCAGGATCTCCTCGCGGGAGAAGACGTCGATGTTGCCGCGCTTCGCGTGCGGGCGGCGCTCGACGTTCGCGACCGGATTCGCCGGCAGCTTGTAGCGGCGCTGCGCCCAGACGAAGAGGCCGTGGAGCACGGTGAGGTACTTGTTGACGGTCCTGTCCGATAGGTCTTCGGCCACTAGGGCATCGCGGAAGCCTTCGACCATCTCCGGCGTCACCTCCTCGAGGCGCACCTTGTCTCCGAACTTCTCGCCGAAGACCTTCTTCATTCGGTCGACCATGTGCTCGTAGTCGATCTGGGTCGAGAGCTTGATCTTCCGGTCGCGCTTGTAGTCGAGCCAATCGTCGCAGGCGACCGCGAAGGTCGTCCCGGTGCGGACCATCCCGGGCAACTCCCCGCGCCGCGCCTTGGCGAGCGTCTCGTCCAGCCAAGCCCGCGCGGTGGTTTTCGTGAAGTAGCCGGCGGGCGGCTCAATCTTGCGGTCGGTCCAGTGCGGACCGATCCGCCGCTGGACCTGGCGACCGTCCGGCAGCCGGTACTTCGCGTACCACTGGGCGCCCCGTTTGCGCTCGACCTTGAAGACGTGGCCGCTGATCGCTCTGTTCGCCTGTCGCTGCATCGTGTCCCAAGTTTCTAGCACGACTTCGGGACACGTTTCGGGACATACTTTGCGATCGAGACCGCTCCGAGAACGAGAAAACCCCGCATTTGCGGGGCTTTCGTGAGGTACCGCTACGGGGATTCGAACCCCGGTTTCCGGACTGAGAATCCGGCGTCCTAGTCCCCTAGACGATAGCGGCGAGGGAGCAGCAGTTTAGCGAGCGGGGCGGGAGATGAGCGTGCCGTGGGTCACGCACAGGTTTTGGGGCGCTTATCGGTAGATTGGTCGGTCTTGCGGCTGTGGCGGAACTGGTAGACGCGCACGGTTCAGGTCCGTGTGGGGGAGACCCCGTGGAGGTTCGAGTCCTCTCAGCCGCACTTTCCGTACCCGTTGCTACGCTGGGTGCGGCGTTCCCTGCCGCTATCGTCTAGGGGACTAGGACGCCGCCCTCTCACGGCGGAAACCGGGGTTCGAATCCCCGTAGCGGTACCTCTGAAAGCCCTGCAAAACGCGGGGTTTTCGTCGTTCTAGGGGAGTCGCGCGACAGGCGGCGCGACAGCCGGGACCGCTACGCTGCCGAAGGCGACATGCGGATGGCCGGTCGAGGTCGAGCGAGAGTTTCGGGTTCCGGGCCACAGCCAGTTCAAATCCGGGCGCCCCGAATGAGCTGGAACCCGCGCTACGGCGCGGGTT
>DASTGL010000214.1:0-2602 GCA_035719145.1 Solirubrobacterales bacterium | reverse complement strand
GCGTCTCCGGCTCCAGCGCATCCGCCCGCCGGACCTCGCAGCCGGCGTCCCGCAAATCCCCCGCCCGCTCCGGAGTCCGCGCCAGCGCCAGCACCTGCTGCCCGTCCGCGCAGAGGCGGCGGGCAAGCAGCCCTCCGATGTAGCCGGTCGACCCGGCAACCGCGATCACGCCTCCACGCTACCTGGGCACCCCGAGACCCGTGCACCAACAGCGCTGCTAGGAGCTCTCGTCGGCCTCCTCAGGCTTCTCGTCAAACCCCGGCCAGGCCGGATCGAGACCCTCGCTGGCAAGCAGATCGGCATCGATGCTGAAGACGTCCCGCATGGTTTTCCCCTCAGGCAAGAGATAGCCGGGAGGCAAATTCATCGGTTCCATCCAACTACCCTCCTAACGAGTTCATAGATCTTTGGGTCGAGCCACGCCGGTCGCCCGGTTGCGCCTCGCTGACGACGAGCCAGCAGCAGCGCGTAGACCTCAGCGACTATCTCATGGGTGTACTCGCGCTGACGGTAATCGGCAGAGCGGACGTTTTGAGCCATCGATGGGGGAGCCAGGTCGAGGAACTCCTCACCTCGGGAGACGTCTTCACTCGTCGCGCGGTGGAAAGCCAGCGCATGGCCCCACTCATGCCACGAGACCCTTGCCAGTGCCCATCCCAGGCTGTGCTGGTCGAGATCCTGAAAACTTGCATGGGCCACGTTGAGTAGCACCAGTCTCAGTTCGGGGATCCATAGGCCGGCCGCTGCATCTTGTCGTTCTCGCTCTGCCGCGGGAAAGCTCGCGTAGCCGGCAGAGCGGCGCAGTTCGTCCGTGTAAAGCCCGAGCGGGCGTACGGTTGCGTCGCGTTGCTCGGCCCTGATCGCCTCCAGCAGACCGCGATCTGCGGGAGGCAGGGCAGCCCATGCCTGGTCCATCACCTGTCGAGCAAATTCGACGGTCTGGGCCGGGTTGATCAAGTCTCAAATAGCTGCTGCTGGGCGAACTCGACGCCCTCAGCCGTATCGCTCGCCGATGATCTCGCGGAGCTTGCTGCGGTCGTGCCTTGCGTGGACTCGGCGGACGGTGCCGGAGCGAGAGCGCATCACCAGTGACTCGGTGGTGGCGCCGGGGCCGCGGTAGCGGACGCCTTGGAGGACGTCGCCGTCGGTGACGCCGGTGGCGGAGAAGAAGACGTCGTCGCCGGAGCAGAGGTCGTTGGCGGTGAGAACGCGGTCGAGGTCGTAGCCGGCGTCGACGGCTTCTGAGCGCTCCTCGTCGTTGCGCGGCCAGAGGCGGCCGATCAGCTGGCCGCCCATCGACTTCAGCGCCGCGGCGGAGATCACGCCCTCGGGCGTGCCGCCGATGCCCCAGAGCAGATCCACCGGGGAGCGTTCGCTCACCGCCAGCAGCGAGGCGGAGACGTCGCCGTCGGTGATCAGGCGGATGCGGGCGCCGGCGTCGCGGACTTCCTTCATCGCCTGCTCGTGGCGGGGGCGGTCGAGCATGACGACGATGACGTCGCCGACCGACTCGCCCTTGCGCTGGGCGATCAGCTTCAAGGTCTCCGGCAGCGGCCGGTCGAGGTCGAGCAGGTCGGCGATCTCCTCGCCGCCCGCCATCTTTTCCATGTAGACGCAGGGGCCGGGGTCGAACATCGTCCCCCGCTCGGCGAGGGCGATGACGGCGATCGCGCTCGGCATCCCCAGCGCGCAGAGCCGCGTCCCCTCCAGCGGGTCGACGGCGATGTCGACCGTCGGCGGGGTGCCGTCGCCGATCGACTCGCCGTTGTAGAGCATCGGCGCCTCGTCCTTCTCCCCCTCGCCGATCACGACGGTGCCGTCCATCGAGACCGAGTCGAGGACGTGGCGCATCGCGTCGACGGCGGCCTGGTCGGCGGCGATCTTGTCGCCCCGGCCGACCCAGCGCGCGGAGGCAAGCGCAGCGGCCTCGGTTACGCGGACGAGCTCGAGGGCGAGGTTGCGGTCCGGCTTTGCCGCGGCCGTGGCCGCGGGCTCCTGATCAGTCGACCCCATGTGCGCCGCAGGCTAACCGAATGCCGCTGTGGACGTTTGCCCGAATCGAAATCCGGAGAATCCGCGTCGGCGCCGCTCAAGGCGCGGGTCGCAGAGCCGATAGGGGCCTCATCATGGGAGACGCCGAGCTGGTCCGCTTGGGGCAGGAGCTGAGTGCCCGCACCGACGAGGTCGTCGCGCGGATGATGAAGCTCTCGGCCGCATCGAGCCGCACACTCGACAAGGTCGTCGAAGACAGCTTCGAGGAGGTCGGCACCGTCTCCACCGTCGCCGTCGCCCGCTGGATGGCCGGCGAGGGCGAAGCGGTCGCCCGCGAGGTCGGGCAGGAGTCGTGGCGGATCTTCGCCCAGCTCGCCTCCCAGCGCGAGGCCGCCCTCAACGAGGTGACCAAACGCTGCCTGCGCTGGCGCGACTGCGCGCTCGAGGTGCTCGACGAGAGCGCGGTCGAGCTCGGCCTCGGACTGGAAACGCTGGCGAGGGCGCGGGCGATGGTCCAGCGCAGCCTCGACGTCACCCTGGTGCGGATGTGCCAGTCCTTCGAGGACGAGCGCCGGCGCGCCCAGGACGAACTCACCAGCCGCGAGAAGGA
>DASTGL010000213.1:0-9013 GCA_035719145.1 Solirubrobacterales bacterium | reverse complement strand
GTGCCTGTCCCGCCTCAGGCCTGCGGCTTCAGGCGCGTCTTCTCGACCTCGGCGAGCTTCTTTTTCAGGCGGCGGAGTTCGCGCTCCTGCAGCTCGGACCGTTTGTAGGTGCGGTGGGCGATGTTTTCGGTCTCTTCGGGGTCGGCTTTGAGGTCGTACATCTCCCACTGCGGCGCCGTCGGTTTTTTCGGTTCTACCGCGTAGTACTTGGCCAGCTTCCAGCGCTTTTCGCGGATGCTGACGATGTGGTTGGGGGCTTTCGGATAGGGACCGTTCTTCTGCCCGGACTGGACGTCGTCGTAGGTGAAGACGACGTAGTCCTGGACCGTCTTGCCCTTCTTCGGCTGCAGGATCAGGCTCGAGTAGTCCTTGCCCTGCCATTTCGACCGCGCCGGCTTCGGGGCGTCGACGAGGCTTGCGAGGGTCGGCAGGAAGTCGACGTGGGAGACCATCGCGTCGGTGGTCTTCGGAGTCGGGAAGAGCTTCGGGTTCGAGTAGACGAGCGGCACCCGCGTCGCCTCCTCGTAGAAGTTGAAGTTCTTCTGCCGCATGCCGCCGTGGGTCAGCCCCATCTCGCCGTGGTCGGCGGTGCGCACGATCAGCGTCTCGTCGTAGAGCCCGACCTCTTCGAGTTTGTCGAGGACGTCGACGATGTAGTTGTCCGAGGACCGCATCAGGTTGCCGTAGAAGTTCAGGTACTGGGCCTGCTGGACCGGCCCTTTCGGCTTGCCGGTGAGGTTGAAGATGTTGCGGAATTCTTCCTGGACCGAAGGCTTGGTCTTCAGGCTTTCTTCCGCGGTTGCCGGCGGTTCGATTTCGCCGCGGATCCAGGAGTCGTCGTAGCCGGCTTCTTCGAAGGTTTTACTCGGGAAGAAGAGGACGTCGTGCGGGTTGACCAGGGAGATCACCAGGAAGAAGGGCTGCTGTTTGGCGGCAACCGAGCTGAGGTACTGCATCACGCCCTCTTTGCCTTCCTCGTTCGACCCGACCGATTCGATGAAGCGACCGTCGTTGTCGACGTAGCCGCCGCCGGCCTCGGGCACGGTCTGGTTGGCGCCGGCGTCCGGCGGGTTCCAGCGGTCCCACCCGTACTTCGCCAGGTCGGAAGGCTGTGCGTCTTCTTTGACCGCCGGCTTCGAGCAGTGCCACTTGCCCTTGTAGACGGGGGTGTAGCCGGCGGCTCGCGTCACGGTTGCCGGGTTCTCGAGTTCGGGCGGTCGCGGCAGTTCGGCCTGCAGCGGGTATTCCGGGTACGGCATGTCTTCCTCAAGCGTGTACTTGACCCCGTGCTGGGCCGGGAAGTACCCGCTCATCAGCGTCGAGCGGGCGGGGGAGCACATGCAGGCGTTGGTGAAGGCCCGTTCGAAGCTGAGCCCATGCTGGCGCAACCGCCGCATCCCCGGCAGGTTCCTGCGCAGCCAGTTCGGCGGGAAGTGCTGGATCGCCCGCTCCTGGTCGGTGAGGATCAGGATCACGTTCATCCCGGCGACGTTCTTGCGCCCGCCTTTGCCGGCGGCAAGGGCCTGGTCGACGCCGCTGCCGGCGAGCAGGGCCGCGGCAGCCGCACCGGCGCCGGTGCCGAGCAGCTGTTTCCGGGTCAGGCCCTGGCGCTCGGACTCGTTGCTGTGATCGCTCATCGGTTCCTCCTGAAGACGTCGACCGCGTTGCTTTCGTTTGCGGTCGCGTAGACGTTGCGACCGTCGGGGCTGACCGCCACCGAGCTGACTCCGGAGAGCGCCCGGGCGACCGTGCATCCCTGGACCTGCTTACGGGCGAGGCAGCCGGCGGCGCCGGGCAGCTGCCGCACGGCGCCCTTGCCGTTGCGGGAGAGCACGTCGACCGCGCCCGTCTCGAACGACGCTATGTAGACATTGCGCCCGTCGGGAGAGACGTCGAGCCCCTCTGGCGCGAGCATGGCGCGGCCGAACGAGCAGCCGGCCGAGCGCAGGAAGACCAGGCAGGCGTTGGTCGCTTCCTTCTGCGCCAGCACCCCCGTGCCGGCAGCGCGGTCGAAGGCGGTGACGCTGTTGGAGAGGAGCGAGGTGACGTAGGCGCTTTCCCCGCCCGGGGCGACCGCGACCGCGTTCGCCCCGCCCAGCTCGCGGCCTTCGCCGCACCCGCTCAGGGGCGCATTGGCGATGCAGCTGTTCGGAGCCGCCAGTTGGGTGAGGGCTCCGCTCGAGGGATCGCGGGCGAGCTCAGCCAAAGCGTTGGAGGAGGCCGCGGCTGCGTAGACGCTGGAGCCGTTGGGGCTGACCGCCAGGCCCTCGATCGCACCCAGCCCGACACCCGCGGCGCAGCCGGCGGTTGCCGCGGCGATGCAGCCGGCGCTCCCGGCGAGCTGGGTCAGGGCTCCGCTCGAAGGGTCGCGGGCGAAGGCGACGACGGCGCTGCCGAAGAAGGCGCCGGCGTAGACGTTGCGGCCGTCGGGGCTGATCGCGACGACATCGGGACCGATCAGAGCCGTGGCCGGGGTGCAGCCCGGCAGCGGGACACCGGCTACGCAGGTGGCGCCGGGAATCGGCCGCAGCGTCCCGGTCTTCGGGTTGCGGGCGAAGCTCAACAGCGTGCTGCTGTCGCGGGCGGTTGCATAGACGTTGCGGCCGTCGGGGCTGACCGCGACCGAGTTCGGCCCATCGAGAGCGCCGACTTTCGCGCAGCCGGCGCTGCCTTTGGCGGAGATGCAACCGGCGGCTCCCTTGGGCTGGGTGAGGGCGCCGCTCTTGGGGTTGCGGGCAAACGTCGCGATCGCGTCGCTGGCAAAGGAAGCGACGTAGACGTTGCGGCCGTCGGGGCTGACCGCAACGGCCTCCGAGCCCATGAACGGGCCGGGCCCCTTCAGGCCTCGTCCGACCGCACAGGTGCCCGGTTTCGAGGAGCGGTCGACGATGCAGCCGTGCTTGCCCTGCAGCTGGGCCAGGGCGCCGGGCGCCGGCTTCGCGCCGAACGCGCTCGCGGGCAGCAGCGCGGCAAGCGCGACCAAGGCAGCGAGGGCGAGCAGCGAGCGAGAGCGAACGGTCACGTCAGCCGACCTTGAGGTTGCCGATGACGCCGATCCGGATCCCCAGCCACGGGTAGACGGCGGTGTAGAAGGCGTTGTCCTGCGGCTGCAGACCGACGGCCGAGATCCAGAGCTGGTAGACGGGTGCGTTGGCGATCCCGCCGTGCAGCCGGCGCCAGACGCGCGCGCCTTTGACGCCGAACGGCGGCGGCGTGATCGTGTCGGTCCACTCGACCGCGTTCCCGCCCTGGTCGAGCGTGCCCCAAGGCGACGGGGTTAGCGCCGTGCCGACCGTGCCGAGGCTGCCGGCGAAGGCCTTTTCGTAGCTCTGCGGTTCGATCCCCCACGGGTTCGCCGTGTTGCAGGCTTCCGCCGTCTGGTTGGACGGGCACCAGTAGGGCGCCGGCGTCGGCGGTTCGGTCCCGGTCATGTGAAAGATCGAGACCGGCTGTTCGGCCGCGTTGGCGACGTTGCCGGCGGCATCGAGCTTCGCCTGCTTCGGCCCGTCCGCCATCCCCTTGCCGAATTCGCCGGCGTTGGTCGGGTACTTCCAGTAGGAGTAGGTGCCGCCGCCGTTCGGTTCGTAATAGGCGGCCTTGATCCACTCGTCCTGGCTCGGGATCACGAACCCGGTCTTGGCCTGACGGGTCGTCTTCGGGTTGCTCATCTCGTACATGCCCGTCTCGGTTTCGGGAGACAGCCGCACCTGGTAGGTCGTGTACTTGAAGGCCCCGGAGGCGCTGTCCTTCTTCGCCAGCACCTTGCCGTTGTAGAGCGAGTTGGCGAAGCGGGCCGAGCGCAGGAAGTTGGCGAAGCCGTAGGGCTTGTTCGCCCATTCCGGCGAGGCGAGCGAGTAATGGCGGCCCGGCTTCGTCTTCTTGGTGAAGTCGATCTGGCCGAAGCGGGGCCAGGCGCGGCCGCTCTCGGTGTAGCTGTAGAGCCGGTGCCGATTGGTCCCCCGGGGATCGACGGTGTTGAGGAAGGCGACGTACTGTTCCGCCGTCACCTCGAGCTTGCCGATCCCATAGCGGTAGCCGACGCCGCCGACTTCCATGCACTTGGGAGCGCGAGGGCCGCTCGGCGCCGGCGCTTCGCTGCAGCTCTTGAACAGCTTGTCTTCGAAGGGGATGATCCCGACCGAAGGGTTGCCCGGAGCGCCGACCTTGGCCATCGTGAAGGTGAGCACGGCGGGCTTCGCCGCCAGGGCGGACGGCGCCATGGCCAGCATCGCCGCGAGCACTGTTCCGACCAGCACGAGCGCCTTTCGACTCCCCGGATATCCGGTTCCCACCAAGTTCGTCTCCCTTGCAGATCGATATCGCACCCTGGGTCGGACCCTATGGTGCGAGTGGGACGGGATGGCCGCGCCGGGGTGCCTCCGCTAGCCGCGCTCGTACAACCGGGCGGCGAGCAAGCTCGGAGAAGGCAGCTGGCCCTCGGCGAACATCGCCGCCAGGCCGGTGCGGGCGAAGCCGAGCGGGCCGTGCTCGTAGAGGAGGTAGCGCGGCTGCCAGCGGGGGGAGAACTTGGCGTTGAAGCGGTAGAGGCTCTCGATCTGGAAGTAGGGGTTGGCGAGGGCGACGACCCGGCCGAGGGTGCGCTCGCCCAGGCCGCTCGGATTGCGCAGCCAGCGGGCGAAGGCGGCGAAGTTGAGCGACATCTCCTCGATCCCCCGCTCGCGCAGCATCTCGATCGCGCTGACCACCAGGTACTCGGTGAGGCCGTTGACGGTGTCGCGGTCGCGCCGCATCAGCCCGAGCGAGGCGGTCGGCCGCCCGTAGCAGGGGGCGAAATGGAGGAAGCCGCGCACCGCCCCGTCGGCGTCGCGAGCCACCACTACCAGGCTCTCGTCCAGGTGCTCGCCGCGCAGGCCGTCGATCGCCATCGAGAAGCCGCGCTCGGGTTCGTCCCCGCGCCAGCGGTCGGAGACCTCCTCGAGCTCGCGCAGCTCCGACTCGGAGAGCTCGCCCATCGGCCGCAGCTCGGCGGTGTATCCGGCCTTGGCGACCCGGTTCACCGCTTGGCGCAGCTTGCGGATCGCCCTGCCCTCGAGCGAGAAGCCGGCCAGCTCGACGATCGCCTCGTCGCCGATGTAGAAGGAGCCGAGCCCCGCCTTGCCCGCCAGCTCGGCGAACTCCTCGCTGGCGCCGACGACGCCGAGGGCCAGCCCGCGCGCCTCGGCGAAGCCGCAGAGGTCGCGCAGCAAGCCGGGGACAGCCTCGGCCGGCCCGACCGGGTCGCCGGAGACGAGCAGCACGCCTGCCTCGATCCGGTAGCCGACGAACGCCTGCCTCGTGCGGTCGAAGAAGTGGTGCTTGTCGGTCCGCAGCTTGAAGAAGCTGAGCGTGTCGGCGCCGTGGGAGGCGACCAGCTCCCGGGCGAGCGGCCGCAGCTCTCCGGGCGGCAGCCCGCGCGGACCGGCCAGCGGCCGGAAGAGCTGCCAGGCGACGGTCACGAGCCCCCCGGTCCAGAGGACGACCAGCGCCCCCGGCACCCACTCGAAGTGGTCGCGATAGCTCACCGGGCCCGAGGAAAGGGTCAGCGCGGCGACGAGCTCGGCCAGCGTCCGCGCCGGGTTCAGCCCCGGCGTGCCCCAGTGGGACACGGCCAGCAGGGTGGCGACGCTGGCGGCGAACACCCCGGCGAGGACGCCGAGGCTGCGCAGGAGCGGCACCCGCCAGCCGTCGTCCTCGTGCACGACCGTGAAGGCTTCGCGCCCCCAGACGAGGAGCGCGGCGAGACCCCAGCAGGCGAGCGCCTCCTCTGCGTCGAGCCCCTTCAGCAGGTTGAGCGCCCCGGCCACGACCAGGACCGCCACCGCCAAGGCCCAGGCGCGTCGCCGCCGGCGCACGAGGTAGATCCCGAGGATCGCCAGCGCGACGCCGGCCGAGAGCGCCAGCGCGTGCGCCGCCACCGGCACCTCGCCCGGCACCAGTTCCTGCAGCAGCTGCATCCGCGAGTGCAGGCCCGGCGTCAGCGCCGAGCCGACGTTGACGAGGCCCATGCCGATCGTGCAGGCGCCGGCCAGCGGCGCCAGCCAGTGGGCCCGCTTACGGGCGCGGAGCGGCGCCCGGCGCCCGGGAAGGCGCAGCCGCGGGCGCGGTAAGTGACTATCGGAGAGGAGCACAGCAGGGGAAATGGTGGCTGGCGAACCTAAGCGTGGCTTAAGGGCGTTTGGCCGCAGAAGATGGGTCGAACTCGCGGATCAGGGCGGCGGTCCGCCGGGGTTTCTCGACGTTCGGCGAGTGTCCTGCCCCAGCGACCAGGGCCGTCCGCGCCCCGGGCACCTTCGCGTAGACGGCCAGCGCCGGTTCGGCTTCGTAGATCTGGTCTTCGGCGCCGAAGATCGCCAGCAGCGGGACGCCGGCTCGTTCGATCCTGCGGTTGAGCGGCTCTTCGCCGAGATAGGAGCTCTCCTGGTCATCAGAGGCATAGGAGGTGTAGGTCATCTGGTCGAATCCGTCGACGAACCCTTCGGGGACTTCGAACCCGGGCGCGAAGGCGACCTGCAGCCCTTCCTTTACCGCGAAGTCCGGGATCACCTGCCACAACGCCTCGCCGATCACCGGCGCGGTGGTGAGTTCTTCGGCGAAGTCGATCGCGGTGGCGAAGCGTTCGTCGGGAGCCTGGTCGACGATCGCCAGCCGGCCGACGTAATCGCCGGGAACTTCGGTCAGCGCCGTGGCGACGGTGCCGCCGAGCGAGTGGCCGACGACGGTCGCGCGGTGCACGTCCAGCCGCTTCAGCGCTTCGGCCACAAAGGCCGCCTGGTCGGCCATCGAGTAGCCGGAGGTCGGCTTTTCCGACCCGCCGAAGCCGCGCAGGTCCAGGGCGATCACCCGGTGGTCGCGGTCGAGCAGCGGGATCATCCGCTGCCACCAGGCAAGCGAGCAGGCGAAGCAGTGGAGCAGGACGATCGGCGGGGCGTGCCGCGGTCCCTTTTCGAGGATCTGCATCTCCCCTCCCGGCAGGCGCAGGATCCGCCCGCCGGGCACGGTCACCGCGGCCGGCTTCGTTTCCGCCCCGACCACCCAGGCGTTGATCGCCAGCAGCACGGCGAGCGCCGCGACGACGGCGACCAGGATCTCCCACTTGCGGGCCAAGCGCGGCTAGCGCGCGACCCAGGCGTCTTTCGAGGAGGTGAGGTCGCCGACGATCTCTGGCAGTTCGCCGGAGACGAGGTCGGCGAGGGTTACCTCCTCGAGCACGTTGCGGAGGCTGGCGCGGACGGCGATCCAGACTTCCTGCAGGTGGGCGGCGTTGCCGCGGTACTCGATGTCCTCCGGCGGGGTCGACTGCACGTGGGCGATCGGGCCCTCGACGGCGCGGACGATCTCGGCGACCGTGACCTCGTCGGCGGGGCGGGCGAGCCAGTAGCCGCCCTTGGCGCCGCGGCGGGCGCGGACGATGCCGTGGTGCTTCAGCTCGAGCAGGATGTGCTCGAGGAACTGCAGGGGGATGTCCTGGGCCTCGGCCAGACGCTCGCCCTTTACAGGCGACTCCTCCGCCTGGGCGGCGGCAAGCTCGGCAGCGGCCCGCACCGCGTAGTCGGCCTTCGCGGAAACTCGCATGTCTCTTAGTAAATCAGTCCGCGGGCAGGGTCCGGCCGAGCGCCCCTGCCTGGTCGAGCTCCTGCTGCCGCGCCAGCTCGGCTTCGTCGCGCCTCTGCATCTCGCGGCGGCGGTTGAGCCAGTGCGGCGCGTAGAGGACCAGGCCGAGGCCGATCGCAGCGATTCCGGCGGCGATCGGCCAGACGCTCGGATCGCCCTTCTGGATCGTGACGATGCCGGAGCCGACGAGGACGACGCCGAGGGCCGTGCGGATGAAGCCCTGCGGCGCCCGGTCTGAGAGCGCGGCGCCGATCACCACGCCGGGGACGGAGCCGATGAGGATGTTGCCGGCGAGGACGAAGTCGACGTTGCCGCCGATCCAGTGGGCGATGCCGGCGGCCCAGAGCAGGATCGCGGCGTGGAAGACGTCGGTGCCGACGACCTTTTTCGGGGCGAGCCGGTAGACGGCGATCAGGAGGATCGCGATCACCGTGCCGGAGCCGGCCGAGGTGATGCCGATGACGAAGCCGGTGGTGGCGCCGATCGCGATCGCCGCGAGCTTGTGGCGGCGCTCGACGTCGAAGCGGTCGCGCTCCTCGATCAGGCTGCGCAGGATCAGCGCCCGGGCCAGGGTGATGATCCCGACCATCAGCAGGGTGCCGCCGAGGACGGCGTAGACGAGTTCGTTGAGGCGGTCTTCGCCGACCTGGGTCTGCAGCCAGGAGACCAGGGCGACCCCGGCGATGGCGGCGGGAACGCTGCCGGTCGCGAGCCAGCGGACCAGCTCCATGTTCACCGTCTTCATCCGGAAGTGGCGCCAGCCGCCGACGGTCTTGGTCACCGCCGAGTAGAAGATGTCGGTGCCGATCGCGGTAGTGGGCTGGATCCCGAAGATCAGGATCAGCAGCGGCGTCATCAGGGAGCCGCCGCCCATGCCGGTCATGCCGACGAGCACGCCGATGCCCAAACCGAAAAGGACGATTGCCGGGTCCATGGTGTTTCCTCGGGCTCCGCACAACCCTGATTTCGACTTTCCTGACCTCCTTGGTCAGGAGTGCGGAGTCCGGCAGGATACCAGTAATGAACCCGCAGCTTGCGGATCCCAATCGAATTGATTCACGGGGGGCGGCGCCCGGCAGCGAGCTCTCGCTCCGCGGGGTCAACCACTCCTACGGCGAGCTCGCGACCCTCGCCGCGGTCGACCTGCGGGTGGAGCCGGGCGGCGTCGTCGGCCTGGTCGGCCCCTCCGGCTGCGGCAAGTCGACGCTGCTGGAGCTGATCTGCGGCCTGCGCGACCCGAGCGGCGGCACGATCGAGGTCGGCGGCCACGCCGCGGCCACCGAACGGCTCGCCCGCTGCGCCTTCATGCCCCAGCGCGACCTGCTGCTCCCCTGGTACTCGGCGATCGACCACGCCGCTCTCGCCCTCCGCAACCAGGGCATGCGGCGAGCGCCGGCCCGTG
>DASTGL010000212.1:0-4022 GCA_035719145.1 Solirubrobacterales bacterium | reverse complement strand
GGTGCCGCCGCGGCTGTCCTAGCCGGCGAGGAACGAGCTCACCGCCGCCGCGGTCTCCTGCGGCGATTCCCAGAGGACGTGGTGGCCCTTCGGCACCGCCGCCATGGTCAGCAGCGGGCCGAGCGCCTTGCGGTAGCGAAGGTCCTGGGCGCGGCTGTGGTCGCTGGCCGCGGCGACGGGGCGGACCAGGAGCGTCGGCAGCGGCGCCGGCGGCGGCGGCTCCAGGACCATCTCGCTCCAGGCGACGACCACCGCCGGCGGCGAGTAGCTGAACCGCAGCCTGCCGTCAGCGGCGGGCCTCAGGTCGCTTGCGACGAAGGCCCGCACCACCTCCTCGGGCGCACCGTTGCCTTCGGCGCTCAGCAGCGCCATCGTCGCCCCCTCGACCCCGGCGAAGGTCCAGTCGAGGCGATCGCGTTCGGCCCGCGCCAGCGCGTACTCGGGCGGCAGCGCGAAGCCCGGGTCGAGCAGGGCGAGCCGCTCGACCCGCCCGGGCTCGGCTGCCGCCAGGGCGGCGAGGACGTGGCCGCCGAAGCTGTGCCCGACCCAGGCGGCCTTTTCGATCCCGGCCGCCGCCGTCGTCTCCAGCAGATCGGCGACGTGGGCGGCGACGCTCCAGGGTGGCTCGGCGCCGGAGCCGCCGTGCCCGCGCAGGTCGACCGCGACGACGCGGCGGCCCGCCGCCGCCAGGGTCTCCGCCAGGCCGGCGAAGACGCCGCCGTGCTGGCAGAGCCCGTGGACGCAGACGACCGGCGGCCCGGCCCCCCACTCCCTCGTGTGCAGCCGCATCTCAGCCGAACCGGCGGAACATCGTGATCTTGTCCTCCCCGATCGCCGCCCGCTTCCCGGGGTCTTCGATCCCCAGGCCCTCCTCCTCGGCCAGGCAGAGCACCCCGACCTTGCCGACGTGCTCGTTGGTCTGCAGCTGGTAGGCCGCGTCGGCGACCTCGTCGAGCGGCACCGTCTTGGAGAGCGCCGGCTGCATCCGGCCGAGCTCGAAGAGGCGGTGGCATTCCTTCGCCTCCTGGAAGGTGGCGCCGTGGCTGCCGACGATGCTCTTGCCCTTCATCCACAGGTAGCGGTTGTCGAACTGGTGTTCATAGCCGGTGCTGGAGCCGCAGGTGACGACGCGCCCGCCCGAACGGGCGAGGTAGACGGACTGCCAGAAGGTCTGGGCGCCGACGTGCTCGAAGACGACGTGCGGGTCTTCGCCGAACGCCCCGCGCACCTGTTCCCGGTAGGCCTTCCCCACCTTGCGCGGCTCGAGCCCGTCGAGCTCCATCTGGTCGCGGCGGATGATCAGGTCGCACCCCAGCTCTTCGAGCAGTTCGGCCTTGGCCTCGGAGTTGACGACCCCGACGGCGATGCCGCCGCCGTTGCGGACGAGCTGGATCGCGTAGGCGCCGAGGCCGCCGGCGGCGCCCCAGACGAAGACGATGTCGCCCTGTTTGAAGGGGGCGCCGTGGGGGCTGACCAGCATCCGGTAGGCGGTCATCGCGCAGAGCGTGTTCGCCGCCGACTCCTCCCAGGTGAGGTGGGTCGGCTTCTTCATCAGCTGCGTCGCCTTGACCACCGCGAAGTGGGCGAGGGAGCCGAAGTTGGTCTCGAAGCCGTAGGCGAGGCTCTGGTTGCCGAGCACCTGGTCGTGATCCCCGAAGACCCTTTCGCTGTCCCCCCAGCCCGGAAACACCACCACCCGGTCGCCCGCCGCCCAGTCCCGGACCGCCTCGCCGGTGCGGACGACGACGCCGGCGGCGTCGGAGCCGAGGACGTGGTAGGGCTGGTCGTGGCGGGCGTCCCAGCGACCGCCCTGCCCGAGCGGGTTGAGGAAGACGAAGCCGGGGATCGGCTCGAAGCGGGCCGACCAGATCGTGTTGTAGTTGAGGGCCGCGGCCATCACCGCGACCAGCGCCTCGTCGGGGGCGAGCTCGGGCATCGGCACCTCGCCGACCTTCAGCGTCTCGCGCACGTCCTTCTCCGGCTTGTCCCAGAGCCGTTCGGCGTCGCTGCGCTCGACGAACGCGGCCTTGTAGGTGGACGGCAGCTCGCTCGTCAGCAGCTCGTCGGTCGCGGCCGACGCGGCGTCCTTCTCCAGAATGCTCACCTCTGCATCACTCTCCCCTCGTTTGCCTTTGAATCCGGTTCGTTCACGACCTCGCTGAGCCAGCTCGAGATCGATGAGGCGGTGGAGCCGACGTGCTGCTCCATCACCGTCAGGTGGTTCCCGGGGACGTCCAGCACGTCTTGCCCGAGCTTCCAGCCGGCCCGCCACTCGCCCTCGCCCGCCGCCTCGCCGATCCGCTCGGTCGCCCGCAGCAGCAGCGCCGGCGCGGCGAGCGGCTCGGCCGCGATCTCCGGCAGCAAGGCGAGGTAGGCGGCCATCGCGGTCAGTCGCACGTCGTCGACGAGCCCGCGCGCGTCCGGCGCCGCCAGCAGGCCGTCGAGGATGCCCAGGCCGACGGAGGTCGCGCTGCTCCCCGGCTCGAGCTCGTCCAGCGCCGAGGGCCAGTAGCTGTCGATCAGGACCGTCGCCGCCGGTGGCCGCTCGAGCCGCTCCAGCTCCTGGGCGATCGCGTAGGCCAGGACGCCCCCGGTCGAATGGCCGAGGAGGGCGAAGGGGGCGCCGTCGCAGAGCTCGAGGATCGCCGCCGCCTGCAGCTCGGCGGCGAGCTGCAGCGAGGCCGGGATCGGCTCGAGCGCGTCGAAGCCCGGCCAGCGCAGGGAGAGGACGTCGCGCTCGCCCTCGAACTCGCGCGCCAGCCGGGCGTACTCGTGCGGGCCGGAGATCGGCGTCACCGAGGGGACGCAGGCGAGCAGCACCGGCGCCGGCCCGCGGGCGAGGCGCAGCGCGGCGGGCGGGGCGGCCCCCTCCCCGAGCGCGGCGAAGCGCGGCCGGAAGGAGGAGACGGTCTGCAGGTGGGTGAAGAACTCGCCGGTCCGCCCCGCCTGCCGAGCCGTGTCGAGCAGCGTGGTCAGGACGTCGCCCGCCGCCGGGGCGCGGTCGTCGACCTCGACCAGGGCGGCCAGGTGGGCGGCCAGCGAGCGCGGGGTCGGATGGTCGAAGGCGGCGCTGGGGGCGAGGTTGAGACCGGTCGCCGCGTTGAGGCGGTTGCGGAGCTGCAGGACGGCGAGGGAGTCGAAGCCGAGCTCGGTGAAGGGGGCGTCGCCGTCCAGCTCGCCCTCCCCGCGGCCGAGGACGGCGGCGATCTGCTCGGCGAGGAATGCCAGCACCTCCTCCTCGCGCTCGGCCGCGGCCACCCCGGCGAGCCGCCGCGCCAGCGACTCGACCCGCTCGGGAGCGGCTTCGGCGGCCACGGCCGGCGCCAGCTCGGCGAACAGCGGCGGCAGCCCGTCGAGCCGGGCCAGCATCCGCCAGGCACCGCGGCTGACCGGGGTGGCGGCGAGGACCGGATGGGGCGAGGCGATCGCGGCGTCGAGCAGCTCCATCCCCCGCTCGTCCTCGATCGCCGGGAAGCCGGCGCTCGAGAGGCGCCCCGCCTGCAGCTCGCTGAGCTGCTCTTCGCCGCGCTTGCGGGTCCGCTCCCAGAAGCCCCAGGCGATCGAGGTCGCCGGCAGGCCGGCGGCGCGGCGGTGTGCGGCGAGGGCGTCGAGGAAGCTGTTGGCGGCGTCGTAGTTGGCCTGGCCGGGGAAGCCGACGATGCCGGAGAGCGAGGAGAAGAGCACGAAGGCGTCGAGGTCCAGCTCGCGGGTCAGCTCGTGCAGGTGCCAGGCGGCGTCGGCCTTGGCGGCGAGGACCGGCTCGAAGCGCTGCGGGGTGAGATCGGTGAGCAGGCCGTCGTCGAGGACGGCGGCGGTGTGGAAGACCGCCCGCAGCGGCCGCGCCGGATCGATCCCGGCGAGCAGCTCGGCGAGCCGATCGCGGTCGCCGACGTCGCAGGCGGCGAGCTCGACGCTCGCGCCCATCTCCTCCAGCTCGGCCGCCAGCTCGGCGGCGCCGGGCTTGGCGCCGCCGCCGCGGCTGGCGAGCAGGAGGTGGCGGGCGCCGTGGGCGCCGACGAGGT
>DASTGL010000211.1:0-7877 GCA_035719145.1 Solirubrobacterales bacterium | reverse complement strand
GACCCTGCTGCTCTCCGGCGTCCGCTTCCTCTCCGCCTTCGGTCCCGGGATGGCGGTCGCGGTCGTCGTCGGCGCCGCGGTGGCGCTGACCTTCATCCCGGCGATGCTGGCGATCTTCGGCCGGGTCCTGCTCTGGCCAAGCCGCCCCAGCCCGGAAACGAGCGGGACCCACCCCCAGGAGCGGGGGCCGCGCGGCCGGGTTGTCGGCTTTGCCGCCCACCACCCGGCGATCGTCGCGATCTCCTGCCTGGCGCTGCTGATCGCCGCGGCGAGCGGGTTGCGCAAGCTCGAGCTCGGCAACCCGATCATCAGCGGCCTGCCGCACTCGACCGACGTCCGCCAGGGCTACGAGGTGGCGAGCGAAAACCTCGGGCCGGGGGTGGTCGGGCCGACGATGCTGATGCTGCAGGAACCCGGGATCGGCGAAAAGCAGAAGCAGCTGGCGGCGCTGCAGCTGGCGCTCGGCGAACAGGAAGGAGTCTCGGAAGTGATCGGGCCGGCGCTGGAACCGCAGGGCGAACGCTCCTACGGGATCCTCGTCTCCGAAAACGGCGACGCCGCGCGCTACGTACTCGTCCTCGGCGGCAACCCCGACAGCAGCCAGGGGACGCGGATCCTCGGCGAACTCGAAGACGGGATGCCGACGATGCTGGACAAAGTCGGCCTAGGATCGGCGGAAGTCGGGATGACCGGCGACACCTCGATCGCCGCGGAACTGAACGAAGACACCTGGACCGCGTTCGAGCGCGTGGCGCCGGCGGCGCTGCTCGTCCTCCTCGTCCTGCTCTGGGTGCTGCTGCGCAGCCGCATGGCGCCGCTCTACCTGGTGGGAGTGAGCGTGCTGACCGTGGCGGCGGCGCTGGGGCTGACGGTCTACGTCTTCCAGGACCTGCTCGGCTACGAAGGGCTCGCCTTCTTCGTCCCGATCGCGACGGCGATCCTCCTGCTCGCCCTCGGCGCCGACTACAACGTCTTCCTGATCAGCCGGATCTGGAGCGAGGCCGAGCGCCAGGACCTACGGCCGGCGATCCGCACCGCGGGCTCGCGGGCGGCGCGGGCGATCACCGTCGCCGGGATGATCCTCGCCCTCTCCTTCGCCGCCGTCGCCCTGATCCCGATCGAGGCCTTCCGCGAGCTCGCCTTCGCCCTCAGCGTCGGCCTCCTCCTCGACACCCTGCTCGCGAGGACCCTGCTGATCCCGGCGTTAGTCAGCCTCTTCGGCCGCGACTGACCCGAACTGCATCAACTTGTCCACCTACTGGGTGGATAAGTTGATGCAGTTCGCCTGTGGGACTCGCGACTGCGCTACTGACCTCGGTTCTCCTCGCGGCTTCGCCCGCGCCTGCGCACCGAGCGCGGGTGGCTCGGCCGCCGATCGTGAGCTGGCCGATCCCGTTCGGGGCGAAACGGAAGCGGGAGATGGCTGCCTACTCCGAGCGGCATTACGGCGAACGGACCTGGCGGCTGCGCCACCCGCACGTGATCGTCGAGCACATGTCGCAGACGAACACGGCTTCCGCCGTCTACAACACCTTCGCGCCGGACGTTCCCGACGTCGAGCTGCACGAGTTGCCCAACGTCTGCTCGCACTTCGTAATCGGCCGCTCCGGGCGGATCTTCCGGCTCGTCAACCTTCGGACCCGCTGCCGCCACACGGTCGGGCTGAACTGGACGGCGATCGGGATCGAGCACGTCGGCTACGGCGACGGCGACGCGCTCGGCAACCGGCGTGAGCTGCACGCCTCGCTGCGGCTGACGCAGTGGCTGCGGTGCAAGTTCCACGTCCCCGTCCACGACGTGATCGGGCACGCGGAGAGCCTCACCTCCCCCTATCACCGGGAGCTGGTGCCGAGCCTGCGACGGCAGACTCACGGCGACTGGCGGCACTCTTCGATGCGGGTCTACCGGCGCAAGCTGCGGCGCCTCGGCCGCTGTCAGCGGTAGACCGACCTGAACCGTCGATCGTCCGGCGCTTACACTCGGTCGATGAGCGAAGAGGAGATACGCGGCTTCAAGGAGGGCGACAAAGTCTGGGTCCAGGACGCCGACGGCAACCGGCACCCCGGCATCTTCGTCGGCGACAACGAAGCGGCCGGCTGGTTCGGCGGCGGCCCCAGCGCCTACGTCGCCCACCCCGACGCCCACCAGGCCGAGGTCGTATCGGTCTTCCGCATCACCCCGCGGGACGACTGAGCCTGGCGATTCCGTCTTTCTCCAACCGGTGGATGATCCAGTCGTCGAGGCGCTTCGCGCCCAGGCCCTCGTAGAAGTTCAGCGCCGGCTCGTTCCAGTCGAGGGCGACCCACTCGAGGCGGATGTGGCCGCGGTGCTGGGCCAGCTGGGCGAGGTGCTCCATGACGGCGCGGCCGATGCCGCCGCGGCGGTGCTCGGGGCGCACGTAGACGTCCTCGAGCCAGATGCCCGAGCGGCACTCGAAGCTGGAGAAGGTGGTGAAGAAGATCGCGTAGCCGATCGCTTCGCCGTCGCTGGTCTCGATCAGGAGGGCCTCGGCGGCCTTCTCCTCGAACAGGGTGCGGCGCAGGATCTCGGCGTCGCCGGCGACCTTGTCGGCGAGCTTCTCGTACTCGGCCAACTCGAGGATCAGGTCGAAGACGAGCGGGACGTCGGCTTCGGTGGCGGCGCGGATCTGGACGTCGTTGGCGTCGGCCATCGCGCCCAGCCTAGGCGACCGGCTGCAGTCGCTACCCGGCGGCCATCTCAGCTGGAGCCCTCGAGGCGCGGCAGCACCTTGTCTTTGTAGGTCTCGATCGCCCCCAGCGGGTCCGCGCCGGAGTTGTTCATCAGGGCGACGATCGTCGCCCCCAGGCCTTCGACTTCGCGGATCCGCTCGACGTGGACATCGGGGTCGGCGGCGATGATCACTTCCTCCTTGAACTCCTCGTCGGAGACCTGGCGCTCGCCCTCCTCGTACATCGCCTTCGGGTCGTGCCAGTTGTCGGTGTAGAACTCGTCCGGCTGCGAGCCCTTCCAGACGCGGCACCCCTCGAGCGCGGCGTCGTCGTCCTGCGCCCAGGAGAAGGCGGCCTGGAGGACGATCTCCCCCGGTTCGCGCCCGGCGTCCTCGGCAGCCCCCCGATACGCGTCGACGATCCGTGGCGCGTCATCCGGATCGGCCAGCGTCCAGAGCCCGTCGCCATGGCGCCCGGCGACCGTCGCGGCTTTGGGGCCGAAGGCGGAGACGTAGATCGGCGGCCGGCGCTCCAGCGGGCGGCTGTGTAGGTAAGCAGCCTTGGTCGGGAAGTGCCTGCCGGCGTCGGTCAGCCGCTGCCCGTCCCACAGCGCCCGGATCATCTCCAGCGCCTCCTCCATCCGCTCGATCTGATCGCCGACCGACGGCCACTCGCCGCTGACCGGGAACTCGTTCAGCGCCTCCCCGGAGCCGACCCCCAAGTAGGGCCTGCCGGGGAACATCAGCTCGAAGGTCGCCCAGGCCTGGGCGATCAGGGCCGGGTGGTAGCGCGGCCCCGGCGGCGTCACCGCGGTGCCGAAGGTGACCCGCTCGGTCGCCTGGGCCACGGCGCCGAGCCAGGGCCAGGCGCTGCCGGCCTCGCCGCCCTCCCACCACGGTTGCAGGTGGTCGCTGCAGCCGATCCCGTCGAAGCCGGCGGCCTCGGCGGCGACGGCCTGGCGCCGCAGCGCGTCAGGCGGGAATTGCTCGTGGGCGCAGAGGTGGAGGTAGCGCATGGGCATCAGCGGCGGCTTCGTCCGCAGGTCAGCCGCGGCGAATGCCGCGGCGCCTGATGACTACGCCTTGCCTTCGAATTCGTACTCGCGCAGGAAGCCCTCGAAGAGACGGCGATGGCCCTGCTCGTCGCGGAGGATCGCGATCACCATGTCCTGGGTCACCGGGTCGACGCCCTCGGTCTCCTCGACGATCCGCGTGTAGTGCTCGATCGCGCCGGTCTCGGCTTTGATCACGCCGCGGATCACGGCGACGACGTCGGTCTGGTGTTCGAGCCGCTGCAGGTAGCTCTGCTCGGCCTGGAACTCTTCCGAGCCCGGGACGACGCCGTAGAGCTCCTTGATCCGGTTGGCGAACTCTTTCGCGTGACCGAGCTCCTCTTCGACGTCGGTGGCCAGGGACTCGCGGATCTCCTGGGCGCGGACCCCGTCGAGGTTGGTCGAGGCGGCGATGTAGCTCATCACCGTCTCGATCTCCATCCAGTAGGCCTTGGTCAGCAGCGCGACGATGTCTTCGCGGGTGCCGGAGCTGTCACCGCTGAAAATGCCCTTGTCGAGGCTGTTGGTCTCCATCGGGTCGTATCCCTCCTGGTGGTCTCTGACTGGTCGCTTGCTCGTCGCGGTCGGGTCGGTCGTCTCTGCTCGCGGCTACCCCAGGGCTCGGCGGTGGAAACCGTGCGATCCCGCGGTTCCTTGCGGACCGATGACCTCCGAAAGGAACCAGGCGATTAGGCTGCCCGCCCATGGACACGATCGACCAGCTTCTCGAGAACAACCAGAACTTCGCCGCCGGGCTCTCCGAGCGGCACCTCGACGTCGAACCGCAGCGGCACCTCGCGATCGTCACCTGCATGGATTCGCGCCTCGATGTCTTCGCCGCCCTCGGCCTCGGGCCGGGCGAGGCGCACGTGCTGCGCAACGCGGGCGGCATCATCACCGACGACGTGATCCGCTCGCTGGCGCTCTCGCAGCGGCGCCTGGGGACGCGCGAGGTGATGCTGATCCACCACGACGACTGCGGCATGCAGAAGATCACCGAGGACGGCTTCCGCCTCGAGCTGCAGGAGACGACCGGGATCGCCCCCTCCTTTGCGATCGAGTCGTTCAAAGACGTCGAGGAGGACGTGCGCCAGTCGCTGCGCCGCGTCCGCTCCTCCCCCTTCCTCCCCCACCGCGACGTCGTGCGCGGCTTCGTCTACGACGTCGACACTCACCAGCTGCGCGAGGTCGAGGTCGCGGAGGAGCAGTCCTAGACTGCTCCGATGCCGACGGTCGCTCCCTACGGCTCCTGGGTCTCGCCGCTCGACGCGGCGAGCGTGGCCAGCTCGGGGCGACGGCTGGCGGCGCCGACGATCGCCGCCGACGGAGCGGTCTGGTGGGCCGAGGGGCGGCCCGACGAGGGCGGCCGGGTGCTGCTGATGCGGCGGCCCGAGGGCGGCGAGCCCGAAGCGGTGACGCCGGCTGACGCCTACGTCCGCACCCGCGTGCACGAGTACGGCGGCGCCGCCTGGCACCTGGCGGCGCCCGACCTCGTCCTCTTCGTCGACTTCGCCGACCAGCGGCTCTACCGGCAGCGGCTCGGCGAGGAGCCGGTGGCGATCTCGCCCGAGCCCGAGGAGCCGGGGTCGCTGCGCTACGCCGACATGCGGCTGGCGCCGGACGGGGAGACCGTGGTCTGCGTGCGCGAACGCGACGCCGAGCCCGAACCCGTCAACGAGATCGTCTCCCTCCCCCTCGACGGCTCGGCCGAGCCGCAGGTGCTGGCCGGCGGGCGCGACTTCTACGCCTCGCCGCGGATCAGCGCCGACGGCGCCTGGCTCGCCTGGATCTGCTGGGACCACCCGAACATGCCCTGGGACGGGACCGAGCTGTGGATGGCGCCGCTCGCCGACAGCGGCGAGGAGCGGCTGATCGCCGGCGGGCGCGAGGAGTCGATCTTCCAGCCGGAGTGGGGACCCGACGGGCGCCTTCACTTCGCCTCCGACCGCGACGGCTGGTGGAACCTCTACCGCGCCCGCGAGCCCGGCACCGGCGAGGTCAGCGGCGAGTACGGCGCGGTGGTGCAGCTGACCGAGGAAGAGGCCGAGTTCGCCCACCCGCAGTGGCTCTTCGGCGGCGCCACCTACGCCTTCCTCGAGAGCGGCGCGATCGTCTGCGTGCGCTGCCATCGCGGCGAAGAACAGCTCTTCCTGCTCGAGCCGGAGGCCTGGGAACCGGCAGACCTCGGGCTGCCGTTCACCTCCTTCGGCTACCCGATGCTCTCCGCTCGCGGCAGCCGTGTCGCCTTCGCGGCGGCGAGCCCGGAGCGCGAGACGGTGGTCGCCGTGTACGACGCGGCGAGCGCGGAGACGGAGGTCGTTCGCGAGGCGAGCGACGCTCCGATCAACCCCGGTTACGTCTCGGTGCCGCGGCCGATCGAGTTCCCGACCGGAGAAGGCGAAGTCGCCTACGGCTTCTACTACCCGCCGGCGAACCCGGAGTTCGAGGCGCCGGAGGGCGAACTGCCGCCGCTGATCGTCGAGAGCCACGGCGGCCCGACCTCCCACGCGACCCCCGCGCTCGACCCCGAGTTCCTCTACTGGACCAGCCGCGGAATCGGCGTCGTCGACGTCAACTACCGCGGCTCGACCGGCTACGGGCGCGAGTACCGCAACAAGCTGCGCGGCACCTGGGGCGTCGTCGACACCGAAGACTGCGTCAACGCGGCGCTCCACCTGGCCGCGCAGGGCGAAGCCGACGGCGAGCGGCTGGCGATCCGCGGCGGCTCGGCAGGCGGCTACGCCGTCCTCTGCGCGCTCACCTTCCACGACGCCTTCGCCACCGGCGCCAGCTACTACGGGGTCGCCGACGCGGTGACGATGACCGGCGACACCCACAAGTTCGAGTCCCGCTACCTCGACCTCCTGATCGGGCCCTATCCCGAGCAGGAGGAGCTCTACCGCGAACGCTCGCCGATCAACTACGTCGAGCAGCTGCGGGTGCCGGTGATCCTCTTCCAGGGGCTGGAGGACAAGATCGTGCCGCCGAGCCAGGCGGAGACGATGGTGGCGGCGCTGGCGGCCAACAGCGTCCCCTACGCCTACCTCGCCTTCGAGGGCGAGCAGCACGGCTTCCGCAAGGCGGAGACGAACATCCGCTGCCTCGAATCCGAGCTCTACTTCTACGGCCGGATCATGGGCTTCGAGCCGGCGGGCGATCCGGAGCCGGTCGAGATCGTCGGACTCTGACGAACTGCATCAAATTCTGGCGCCATGACAACCAAAATTTGATGCAGTTCGCCGGGTGTGACTAGCTCACCACGCAGTGCTTGGGGCCGCCTTCCGTCGCCCCTTTTTCCGGGAAGGCATGGGCGAGCGCCTGGGCGATCAGCTGGGCGCGGGCGGCGTAGCCGGGAGAGGTGAAGTGGATGCCGTCTTCGATGAACCATTCGTTTTTGACGTCTGAGGCCCAGTCGTAGATCCGCATGTTCGGGTAGGTCGCGCAGGCGCGTTCGAGTTCTTCGTCCCATTCGACCATGCCTTCTTTCGAGTAGGGGTCGCCGGGCGGGACGAGCGAGCGAACGTTGACCCAGAGCACCGGTTCGTCGCCGATGATCGCCATCATTTTGTCGATCCGTTCGCGCAGGCCGATGGTCGATCCGGCGGCAACGTCGGCCGCCTCGTTCGTCCCCAGCGCCAGCACCCAGCAGCCTTTGTAGCCTTCGGCCTTCCAGGCAGCGGCGACTTCCTGGGCGTTCGGTTCGCCTTCGAACCGCTCTTCGATCGAGCGCGCCCCCTGCACCTCCATGTGGGTTTCTTTCACCCCGACTTCGGCGTAGCGGTTGGGGATGCGCTCGAGTTCGTTCGGCAGATATTCGGGGTCGTCGAGCCCCTCGGAGGTCGAGTCGCCGATGTGCACCACGGCCTTGCACGATGATTTCGTCGAGTCTTCGGCCTGTGCCTTGGTCAGCGGCGGCGGCTTCGTCGTCCCCGCGGCACGGGCTTCTTCGACGCGAACGTCGTTGCCTTCGGCGGCGCTCGAGTTGAGGCCGGCCATGCCGGCGGCGGCGACCGCCAGGATCAGCCCGGCGGCGACGATCGCCACTCGCATCGGCGGTGCGAAGCCCTCCCACTTCCAGCCGACCTGGCGGCGGCGGGCGAAGAAGCGGCCGATCGCGCCGCGGCGGATCGGGTCCT
>DASTGL010000210.1:0-2913 GCA_035719145.1 Solirubrobacterales bacterium | reverse complement strand
GAGGCCTACTAGAGGATCGCCAGCACCCCGAGGGCGAGGACGCTTGCCGCGACCACGGCGAGGGCGATCGCCGTCGTCGCCCGGTCGAAGCGGCCGAGCGCGTTCTCGCCCATCAGCTCGCGGTCGTTCGCCAGCGAGCGGACGAACGGGAGCAGCACCAGCAGCAGGACCGCGTTCAGCGCCTGGCTGAGGAAGAGGATCTCGATCAGCGGCGCGCCGGGGATCAGCACCAGGCAGGCGGCCACCGTGATCACGACGCCGAAGCTGAGGTAGAAGGTGCGCGCCTCCTCGAAGCTGTCGTCGAGGTCGGCGCGGCGGCCGAGCGTCTCGGACATCGAGTAGGCGGTGGAGAGAGGGACGATCGCCGCCGCCAGCATCGCCGCGCCGAGGAAGCCGAGGCCGAAGAGGGTCGCGGCGCCGCCGCCGACGAACGGCTCCAGCGCCCGGGCGGCGTCGCTGGCGTCGTTGATGTCGATGCCCTGCGGGTGCAGGGTCGCCGCGCAGGCGACGACGACGAAGAAGCCGATCACGCCGGTCAGCAGGGCGCCGACGATCACGTCGACGCGCTCGTAGCGCAGGTCTTTCACCCCCAGCCGCTTGTCCACCGCGTATGACTGGATGAAGGCGAGGCCCCAGGGCGCCAGCGTCGTCCCCACCGTCGCCACCGCGACCAGCACCGCGTCGCGGTTGAGCGGGATGCTGGGAACGACCAGGCCGCGGGCGGCGGCGCCCCAGTCGGGGTGGGCGGCGATGCCGGCGATCACGTAGGCGACGAAGACCGAGCTCAGCAGGAGCAGCAGGTGCTCGACCTTGTGGAAGCTCTCGCGCAGGACGAGGGCGGAGATGACGATCGCCGCCAGCGGCACGCTGACGTAGCGGCTGACGCCGGTCAGCAGGTCGGCGCCGGCCGCGACCCCGGCGAACTCGGCGCAGAGGGTGCCGGTGTTGGCGACGAGCAGGGCTGCCATCACCAGCGCCGCGGCGCGCGGGCCGAAGCGCTCGCGCACCAGCGTCAGCAGTCCCTTGCCGGTGACGACGCCGAGCCGCACCCCGACCTCGTGGAAGACGATCAGCGCCGCGGTCGAGAGCGCCAGCACCCAGAGCAGCTCGTAGCCGTAGCGGGCGCCGAGGATCGAGTAGGTGGTGATCCCGGCCGGGTCGTCGTCGGAGAGGCCGGCGAGGACGCCGGGCCCGACCACCGCCAGGAGTGCCGCGAGGCCGCCGAGGCGCAGCAGCCGCGGCCGGTGCCGCGCCAGCCGCCAGTGCGTGTGGCGCCCAGGGGTGCGGTGGGGCAGAGGGCGAGGCATCGGTCCATACGTTGACGCCGCCGCGGGATAGACTCGGCGCGTACATATCGGTCGGTGGTCAAGGGAAGTCCGGTGCAAGTCCGGCGTGGTCCCGCCACTGTGACCGGGTGGAGGAGTTCGCAGGCGCCCACGGGCGTCAGCCACTGGAGGCGACACCGAGCCTCCGGGAAGGCGCGTCCTCCCTGATCCCGGAAGCCAGGAGACCTGTCCCCGGCCCAGCCAAATCAACCCTCGAGGAAAGGGTGGCTTAAATGCCAAGAATCACCCCGTTCCGGCTGGCCGCCGTCTGCGCGCTGGCTATCACTCTCACCATGGCCCTCGCCGCGGGCGCTTCGGCTGCCGGCTTCAAGGCCGAGCTGCGCGTCGTCGGCAGCGGCAGCAAGGTGTTGACCGAAAAGCCGGTCGCGACCGCGACCACCTCGGTCAAGACCGACCCCAAGGCCGAATGCTTCGGCAAGGGATCCGGCGGCAGCGGCAATCCGGTCACGATCAAGGGCAACACCGCGATGGGCCTGCTCGCCCGCGCCTCCAAGTCGACGCCGGCGCTGAGCCCGCTCTCGATCAGCGACAGCTTCGACTTCGGCCTGGCGCTGTGCGGGGTCGGCAAGAGCGTCGCCAAGGGCAGCTCGTCCTGGTACCTGAAGATCAACCACAAGTCGCTTTCGGTGGGCGGCGACGTGGCGAAGATCCACCCCGGCGACGAAGTGCTCTACGCGCTGGTGAAGACCGAAGCGCCGAGCTACAAGTACCCCGAAGAGCTGGTCCTGACCGGCCCGAACACGGCGAAGGCGGGCGTCCCGTTCACGGTGCGCGTCCTCTCCTACGACGAAAAAGGCAAGAGCAGGCCGGCGGCCGGGGTCAAGGTGACCGGCGCCAGCGCCCCGACCGGCGCCGACGGCCGCACGATGGTGACGCTGAGCAGGCCGGCGCAGCTGACGGCTACGGCGGCGGGGGGGATCCCCTCGGCCCGCGAGCCGGTCTGCATCGGCAGCAAGTGCCCGAAGTGATCGGGCGCGGGTCGAGCTCGGCCAGATGAACCGACGCCGTGGCACGGCGGTCGCGATCGCGCTGCTCGGAGCGGCGCTCGCGGCCGCCGGCTGCGGCCTCGGCCCCGGCGCCGACGTCGGCTCGGTGGAGCTGACGGTGACGCGGGACTTCGGCGCCGAGCCGGTCCTGCGGAACTCCTTCGAAGCGAAGGAATCCGACACGGTGATGCGGGCGCTGGAATCCGAAGCCGACGTCGAGACCCGCTTCGGCGGCGGCTTCGTCCACTCGATCGACGGCGTCGCCGAGGGCGAACGCGGCGGCGACCCGTACGACTGGTTCTTCTTCGTCGACGGGGTCGAGTCCCCGATCGGCGCCGCCGACGTCGACCTGAAGCAAGGCGAGCGCGTCTGGTGGGACTACCGCGACTGGTCGGCGACCAACCACGTGCCGGCAGTGGTCGGTTCCTGGCCGGCCCCGTTCACCGACGGCGTCGCGGGGAAGCGCCATCCCGTCGTAGTCGAATGCGCCGGCGCCAAGCGTGGTTCCTTTCGGACGGATACCGACCGTAAGGAACCACGGGTGGGCTGGGCTGGCGCTTGCGCTGGGGCTCGGCAGGCGC
>DASTGL010000209.1:0-3062 GCA_035719145.1 Solirubrobacterales bacterium | reverse complement strand
CGTTGACGAGCCCGATCCGCTCCGCCTCCTCGGCTTCGACCGCGCGCCCGGTGAGGATCAACTCCAGGGCGCGGCCCATCCCGACCACCCGCGGCAGCCGCTGGGTGCCGCCGTCGACCAGCGGCACTCCCCAGCGGCGCTCGAAGCAGCCGAAGACCGAGCGCGGGGTCGCCAGCCGCAGGTCGCACCAGAGGGCCAGCTCGAGGCCGCCCGCGAGGCACCAGCCGTCGACCGCGGCGATCGCCGGCTTCGACGGCGTCAGCCGGGTGAAGCCGAGCGGCCCGCCGGGGGCGCCGACGTCGAGGTCCATCGCCTTGAGATCGGCCCCGGCGCAGAAGGCCTCGCCGCTGCCGGTCAGGACCAGCACCCGCGCGGCATCGTCTGCTTCGAAGTCCGCGAGACCCTGGCGCAGGGCGCTCGCGGCGGCGGCGTCGATCGCATTGCGGCGGTCCGGCCGGTCGATCGTGAGCACCGCCGCCGGCCCGCTTCGCTCGTAGCGCACCTCCGGGCTGCTCATCCGCTGATCCTCCCACAGGACCCGGGGGAGCGAGACGGCGCGGTGCCTGCCGGGCACTCGCTTTTTGAACGCTCCGGCTACCCTCACCGGGTGCGCATCGACGAGATCATCGCTGGGCGGAAGCCGACCTTCTCGATCGAGTTCTTCCCGCCGAAGACGCCGGAGGCGGCCGAGGAGCTGTTCGCGACGGCGCGCGAGCTGCGGGCGCTGGAGCCCGACTTCGTCTCGGTCACCTACGGAGCCGGCGGCTCGACCCGCGACGGCACCGTCGAGATCACGCGGGCGCTGCAGCACGAGATCGGCTTCGAGACGATGGCGCACCTGAGCTGCGTCGGCGAGACGACGGAGGGGCTGGCGGCGACGCTCGACCGGATCGAGGCGGCGGGGATCGAGAACGTCTTCGCGCTGCGGGGCGATCCGCCGCGCGGCCAGGCGGACTTCGTCCAACCCGAGGGGGGCCTCGGCAGCGCCGCCGAGCTGGCCGCCTTCGTCTCCGCCGGCTGGAGCTTCGGGATCGGCGGCACCTGCTTCCCCGAGGTCCACCCGGAGGCACCGGACCTGGAGGCGGACCTGCGCTACCTGAAGACGAAGGTCGAGGCCGGCGCCCGCTTCCTGATCACCCAGCTCTTCTTCGACAACCAGGTCTACTTCGACTTCGTGCGAGCGGCGCGGGCGCAGGGGATCGAGGTGCCGATCCTCGCCGGGGTGATCCCGGTCACCAGCTTCGCCCAGACCAAGCGCATCTGCGATCTCTGCGACGCGACGATCCCGCCTCCCCTGGAAGCCGCTTTCGCCGCCGCCGGCGGCGTGCCCGAGCGGGAGTTCGAGCTGGGGATCGCCTATGCCGCGCAACAGTGCGCGGAGCTGCTGATCGCCGGGGCGCCGGGCATCCACTTCTACGCGCTCAACCGGGCGCCGGCCACGCGAGCGGTGCTGGGGGCGCTGAAGGCGTCGCGCCCCTGGGAGCGGGTGCGGGGGGACGCCGCCGAATTGGAGCGGGCCGACTAGGCTTAAGGGCAGCATGGGGAAGGGCGAGCGGGAACGCGAAAAACTCCGGCAGGAGCGAGAAGAAGCCGAAAAGCGCGATGCGCGCAGCGGCAACTCGCGCCTGATCCTCGCCTACGCGATCGGCTCCACGGTGGTCCTGGCGATCGCGGTGGTCGTCTTCATCCTCGCCACCAGCGGCAGCGACAGCAGCGCCAAGGGCGACGCCCACATCAACGTCAACGCGCAGTTCGGCTCGACCAACGGGGTGACGCCCGACGAACGCGAAGGCATCCCGCCACCGCCGCCGCAGGTCACGGACCTGAAACAGGCAGCGAAAGAAGCGGGCTGCAAACTCGAGCTGAAACTCGAAGACGAGGGCCACGAACACATCCCGGCGAAATCGCCCGAACCGAACTACAAGACCAACCCGCCGACCTCCGGCAGCCACGTCGAACCGCCCTACCAGCAAGCTGACGGCGCCTACTCCGAGGAACCGGAAGCGATCGACTACGTGCACTCGCTCGAGCACGGCCGGATGGAGATCCAGTACGCGCCGACCCTGCCGGAAAAAGAGCAGCTCGAACTGAAGGGTCTCTACGACACGATGTACGGCGCCACCCTGCTCTTCCCGAACAAGAAGATGCCCTACCAGGTCGCGGCCACCACCTGGACCAACCTGCTTGGCTGCCCCGAATACAGAGGCGCGAAGACCCTCGATGCGATCCGCGCCTTCGGCAAGGAAACCTGGGGCAAATACGGAGGCGAGCCCGTCTTCGGCTTCAAATTCACCGGCCCGACGCCGGCTGAACCCGAAGAACCCGGATCCTGATCTGAGCTAGGCGCGGTAGGCGGGGAAGAACCCGCCGCTCTCGCGGCCGGCGCTGAGCTCGGCGTACTGGGTCGCGTCGCAGATCAGCTCCGAAGTGAGCCACGCCTGCTGCCGGTTGGCGAAGCCGCGCTTGAACTCCTCCAGGGCGTCGCCGGCCGAGATGCCGCCGCCGAGGTTGAGCGGCAGGCCGAGCTCGCGCGAGTGCTCGACGAGGCAGGTGACGACGTTCTTCATCGGGGCGTCGCGTAGGTGCGAGTCGAGGGTGCCGCTGAGGTAGTAGTGAAGGTAGCCGTCGCTGACGACAGCGATCGAGGCGGCGGCGACTTCGCCCGAGGGGGCGGTGGCGAGCGCGAGCCAGGTGCGGTCGGCTTTGAGGATGCGGTCGAAGTAGGCGGCGCCGAAGAAGTAGTGCCCGGCGGCGCCGGTGCGGCGCATCGTCTGCTCGTAGGCGGCGAAGAAGGCAGCACGTTGCTCACGGCTCGTCGCTGGCCCGGCCACCAGCTCTAGCTCATATCCACCTTCGAGATTGCGCCGAACTTGCCGCCGATCGCTCGGCCGGCTCTTCGGCGGCAGTGCTGGATCGGCGATCTGAACCACATTCCGCTCGGTAGCACCAGCCAGCGACGACGGCCCCAACGCGTGACGAAGGAAGATGCTGACCAAGCCCGTCTCAGAAAAGTCGATCGCCACCGGATCGAGGGGCGGGGGGGTCTTCGTACGGACACTCAG
>DASTGL010000208.1:0-12622 GCA_035719145.1 Solirubrobacterales bacterium | reverse complement strand
CGGCTGGCGCTGATGCGGGTCGCCGACATCAACCTCTGGGAGGCGCCGCTCGCGCACGTGGGTCAGGCGACCGCCGAGGTGCGGGCGAAGCTGGCCGCCCCGGACGTCGAAATCCCCTACCCCCTGCTCGTCGACGGCGAGCGGCGCCCGCTCGGCTGGCTCAGCGAGCGCGACCTGGCGGCCGAGGTGGTGCCGAGCCGGCCCGACTCGCCGCTGGGCCCGGTGCTGGAGCGCGACGACGTGATGCGCGACGCGCTCGCCGACCTGCTCCAGGGCGAGTCCCAGTACGCCCCGGTGGTCGACCACCAGGGCCGGATCGACGGCGTCCTCTCGGTCGAGATCATCTCCGAGTTCCTCGCCTCGCCCGAGGCGAAGACCGACGAGCACAGCGCCGTGGAGCGACCGCATGACTAGCCCGCTGGTGCTCGCGGCGGGGGGCCAGGTCGGTGAAGACTTTTTCCGCCATCGCGATGTCGGCGACCTCTGCCAGGCAAAGACGAGCCATCTGTTCTGCTGGGACTGGGCGAAGGAAAACATCGACCGCTACGGGACGCCCACCGTCCAGCACCTTGAAATCGTCTTGATCTCGGTGATTGTCGGGTTCGCGCTCGCCTTCGCGCTCGCCTTGATCGCCCATCGCACCCGCTGGCTGCAGCCGCCGCTGCTGACCGCCACCGGCATCCTCTACACGATCCCCAGCATCGCCTTCTTCTTCCTGCTGCTGCCACTCACCGGGTTCGGGCGGGACACGGCGATCGTCGTCCTCGCTGCCTACACCTTGCAGATCATCTACCGCAACACCATTCTCGGGCTGGCCAACGTGCCCGATTCGGTCAAAGACGCGGCCCGCGGGATGGGGTTCACCAACCGCCAGATCCTCTGGAAAGTCGAGCTGCCGCTGGCGATCCCCGAGATCATCGCCGGGCTGCGGATCGCGGTCGTCAGCACTATCGCGATCGCGACGCTCGTCGTCTTCATCAACGCGGGCGGGCTCGGGACCCAGATCTACGGCAGCGGCAATCTCACCTTCCCGACCAGCATCTTTATCGCCATGGCGATCGTGATGGCGATGGCATTCCTCTTCGATCTGGTGCTGCTGACGGTGCAGAGATTCAGCACCCCTTGGCGAAGGGCAAGGCAGGCATGAACATCCTTCCTCTCGCCTCCTTCACCGGAGCGATCGAATTCATCTTCACGCCACAGAACTCGAACGTCACCGGCGGCAACCAGGTCGGTGGGTTCGACAAGTCCCTGGAACTGGTGTTGAAGCACCTCGAGGTGACGGCCATCGCCCTCGCGCTCGCCCTGATCGTGGCGCTCCCGCTGGGGCTCTACCTCGGCCACCGCGGCCGGGGCGAATTCTTCGCCGTCGGCATCGGCAACGCCGGCAGGGCGATCCCCGAGCTGGCTGTGATCGCGCTCGTGGCCGCCCTGATCGGCGTCGGCCTGAAGACGGTGGCCCCGGCGCTGGCGATTCTCGGCATCGCCCCGATCCTGGTCAACACCTACGTCGGCGTCCGGCAGGTCGATCGCGGCAGCGTCGAAGCCGCTCGCGGCATGGGCATGAGCGAGCTCGACATCATGCGCAAGGTCGAGCTGCCGCTGGCGGTTCCGACGGTGATGGGTGGAGTTCGCGCGGCGGCGATCGTGATCCTCGCCACCGCCACCATCGCTCCGCTCGCAGGCGTCGAAACCCTCGGCGACTTCATCCTCAACCGCAACGTCTACGGCGAAAACGGGCTGCTCGCCGGCGCGATCCTGGTCGCCCTGCTGGCCCTGACGATCGAGGGCCTGCTCGCCCTCCTGCAGCGGCGCCTTACTTCCGACGGGCTGAAGTTAAAGACTGTCTGACTTCGGCCTACGACTTACAGGCTCAACGAACCCATCACCCCACACCCCAAGAGGAGGCAGTAAGTGAGGACTGACAAGACGAGATGGCGCGCCCTGCTTGCGGCGCTGGCCGCAATGGCGCTAACGCTGGGCGTCGTCGCCTGCGGCAGCAGCAGCGACACCACCGGCAGCGAATCCAGCGAAGAAGGCGGGTCGTCGGCTTCGGCGATCCAGTCGAATCCCGAAAACGGCAAAGTCAGCCTGACGATCGGCTCGAAGAACTTCCCCGAACAGGAAATCCTCGGCGAAATCTACGCGCAGGCGCTGACCGCGGCCGGCTACAAGGTGAAGAGCGCGCTCAACCTCGGCTCCGAAACCGTGGCCCTGAAAGCGGTGAAGACCGGGCAGATCTCCGGCTACCCGGAGTACGCCTCCACCGCCCTCACCTCGTTCTTCGGCCTCGAACCCGAAGAAGTGCCCTCCGACGCGAACGAAGCGTGGGAAAAAGCGAACGAAGAATTCGAAAAGGAAGGCCTGCAGGCGTTCGAACCGACTCCGTTCGCCAGCGCCAACGCGGTCGGCACCACCAAGCAGACCGCCGAAAAATACGGCCTGAAGACGATCTCCGACCTCGAAGGCGTCTCGGAAAAACTCTCGCTCTACGGCTCGCCCGAGTGCCGCCAGCGGATCGACTGCCTGGCCGGGCTGGAAAAACTGTACGGGCTGAAGTTCAAGTCCTTCACCCCGGTCGACATCAGCCTCCGCTACCCGGTGCTGGAAAAGGGCGAAGCTGACCTCTCGATCCTCTTCACCACCGACCCGCAGCTCTCGGCCGAGAGCGACAAGTTCGTCATCCTCGAAGACGACAAGGAAGTCTTCCCGGCCGGCAACGTCATCTTCGTGACCAAGAAAGCGGTCGCCGACGAAGCAGGGCCGGACTACGAAAAGACGATCCTGCAGGTGCAGGAAGGGCTCGACCTGAAAACCGTTCAGGAGCTTGATGCTCGGGTCGAACTTGAAAAGGAAACGCCTAAGGCGGCTGCTACGGCGTACCTCGAAAGCGCCGGGTACATCGAATAACAGCGCGGTTTAGGGACCGGCGGGGGAGGGTCGGCGGACAACAGCGGGGAGGGTCCGGCGACCCTCCCCCGCCGGTCCCTCCCACACGCTGGGTCCTACGGGAACCGCTCGCTGCTACGCGATTGCGTGTTCGCGGGTTTGGATCTCGAAGCGTTTGAAGGTGTGGCGGGCTATGGCTGCAGCTGCCAGACCTGAGAGGGCAGCTAGAAGCAAGGCGATCCGCGGGTCGTAGCTCTGCGCCAGCCAGCCTGCGAGAGGTCCGCCTATGGGAGTGCTGCCCAGGAAGACGACGCTGTAGAGGGCCATTACTCGGCCTCGCATGTCTGGGGCCACGGCTAGTTGGAGGGTGGAGTTGATGGTTGCCGCGAAGGTGACCGAGGCGGCTCCTAGGAGCATCAGGGCTGGGACCTCGAAGGCTAGGGTCGGCATCAGGGCCGCTAGCAGGGCGGCTACGCCGAAGGCTAGGGAGCCGGCGGCTATCAGGCGGGGGCCGGTGCGGCCTCGGTGGCCGTTGATCAGGGCGCCGACGATCGAGCCGACGGCCATCGCCGAGACCAGGGTGGCGTAGGTCATCGCTCCCGATTCGAAGCTGAACTTGGCGAGCAGCGGCAGCACCACCTGGAAGTTGAAGCCGAGCGTCCCGACCAGGGCCATCAGCGCCAGCGGCACCAGCAGCTCGGGGGTGCGGAGGACGTAGCGGAGGCCGGCGCGGATCGCGCCCGGCTCGTGCCTGGCGAGCGGCGGCGCGTGGAGGCGGCTCGGGTCCATCCGCCAAAGGGCCAGGATCATCGCCACGAAGGTGAGCGCGTTGAGGGCGAAGCAGGGGACGACGCCCACGGTCGCGATCAGGATCCCGGCCACCGCCGGGCCGACGATCCGCGCCGCCTGGACGATGACGCTGTTGAGGCTGACCGCGTTGACGACGCGGTCGGCGCCGACCATCTCGATCACGAAGCTCTGCCGGGTCGGGTTGTCGATCGCGTTGACCGAGCCCATCGCGAAGACCGCGAGGTAGACCATCCAGGGCGTGACGACGCCGGTCGCGGTGACGGCGAAGAGGCCGACGGCCGGGATCGCCATCAGCGCCTGCGTCGCGATCAGCAGCCGCCGCTTCGGGAAGCGGTCGGCGAGCAGGCCGCCCCAGGCGCCGATCAGCAGCATCGGCAGGAACTGCAGCGCCGTGGTCAGGCCGACGGCGACGCCGCTGCCGGTGAGGCTGAGGATGACCCAGATTGCCGCCACCGTCTGCATCCAGGTCCCCGAGAGGGAGATCAGCTGGCCGAGGAAGTAGCGGCGGTAGTTGGGGACCTCGAGCGAGTTGAACGAGTGGCGGATCGCAGCCGTCAAAGCTGCTCGCCCTCCCGCATCCGCTCGAGGATCTCGGCCGCCCGCTCGAGCGTCTCCACTTCCTCGTCGGTGAGGTCGCGCATGCGCCGCGCCAGGTAGGCGTTCTTGCGCTTGCGCAATCGCCGCAGCCGCTCGCGCCCGGCGCCGTTAATGGCGACGAGGGCGCTGCGCTTGTCGGTCGGGTCCTGCGAGCGGTCGATCAGCCCCTCGCGTTCGAGGCAGCCGAGCGTGCGGGTGATCGTCGGGCGCTTGACCCGCTCGATCGCGGCGATCTCGCTCGGGGTCATCGGCCCGTGCCGCTCGATCGTCGCCAGCGCCGCGACCGAGGTCGGGGTGAGGCCGGTGGTCTCGGCCGCCGCCTCTTGGCGCAGGCGCCGGGCGGTGCGGACGATCGCCGTGCGCAGGTGCGCGGCGCGCTCGCTGAGGGGGATGTCGACTCTCGCGTCCATTGATTAGCTTCGGTAATTAGTTTAGCGAACTATCAACGGCAGCTCAAGTCGACTCCAGCTTCCCCCCTTCCGCGAGGTCGAGCAGCTCGAGCATCTTCTGGTGGTAGCCGACGCCGGTCATCAGGGTCCGCTCCGAGGCGACGAAGGAGTCGTCCTCGGCTTTGCGCACCTCGGCCAGCATCGCCGCCAGCTCGTCTCGCTTCGCTTCGTGCCAGGCGCGGCGGGACGCGGCGAGGGGACCGGGGTCGCCGCCGGCGAAGACCTTGAGGATCGCTTCCTCGCGCAGCTGCGGCGGCGCCACCTCGGGGTCGGCGGCCCAGGCCGCGAGCGCCTCGTGCCCCCTCTCGGTCAGGGAGTAGAAGCGCCGCCGCCGTCCCCCCTCCTCCTGCCGCACCGAGAGGTAGCCGCCCACCGCCAGCCGCGCCGGCTCCTCGTAGGCGGTGGTGTGCGGGACCGGCCAGAAGTTCTGGATCGAGAGCTCGATCGCCTGCTTGATGTCGTAGGAGGTCGACTCTCCGAACTGCTCCAGCAGCGCCAGTACCGCGTAGGAGTTGCCGGTGAGCTTGATCTCTTTGGACTTGCTTTTCATGATTCGTTGCGTATAGTACGGGACGAACGGTTACCTGGCAACGAGTCGGAGGCCCCAGATGCCCAACACCGATCCCCACTCCCCCATCATCGGCGACAGCCCGGCGTACGACGCGGTCGTCGTCGGCGGCAGCCTCGCCGGCTGCGCCACCGCGATCCAGCTCGGCCGCGCCGGCCTGCGCGTCGCCGTCGTCGAGAAGCAGCCCGACCCGCAGGCCTACAAGCGGATGTGCTCGCACTTCATCCAGGCCTCCGGCGTGCCGGCGATCGAGCGGCTCGGCCTGCTCGAGCCGATGGAAGCGGCCGGCGCCCTGCGGCCGAGCGTCCACATGTGGACCAGGTGGGGATGGGTGGGCGCGCCGCCCGAGAGGGCCGGGCGCGGGATCAACCTGCGGCGCGAGCTGCTCGACCCGATGGTGCGGTCGACCGCGGCTGAGACGCCCGGCGTCGAGATGCTGCTCGGCTGGAGCGCCCAGAGCCTCCTGCGGGGCGGCGGCGGCTTCACCGGCGTCCGGGCCCGCAACCGCGACGGGGAGGAGCGCGAGCTGCGCGGCCGCCTCACCATCGGCGCCGACGGCCGCGACTCGAAGGTCGCCGAGCTCTCCGAGGTCCCGGTCAAGACCTACCCCCACAACCGGATCGCCTACGGCGGCTACTTCGAAGGCCCCGCCCCGCGGTTCTCGCCCGACGGCTCGATCTGGTTCCTCGACCCCCACTGGGCCGCCGCCTTCCCCACCGACAGCGACCTCACCTTCTACGCGGCGATGCCGACCAAGGACCGGCTGCCGGAGTTCAAGCGCGACCCCGAAGCGGCGCTGGTCAAGTTCCTCGCCGACCTCCCCGAGCCGCCGCCGATCCGCGACTCGCGCGCGATCGAACCGGTGATGGGCAAGATCGACATGACCAACCGGATGCGCAAGCCGGTGGCGCCGGGGCTGGCCCTGATCGGCGACGCGGCGCTGGCGACCGACCCGCTGTTCGGAGTCGGCTGCGGCTGGGCCTTCCAGTCGGCCGGGTGGCTCGCCGACAGCGTCCTGCCCGCCCTGCGGGGGGAGGAGTCGCTGGAGCAGGGGCTCGAGCGCTACAAGCGCCGCCACGCGCGCGAGCTGCGCGGCCACGCCTTCTTCATCCACGACTACGCGAACGGGCGCCGCCTCAACCCGGCCGAGCGGCTGATGTTCTCGGCCGCGGCCCGGGACCCGAAGTCGGCGGCGGTGATGGACGCCTTCGCGACCCGGCAGATCCGGCCCCAGGAAATGCTGCCGCGGGCGCTGCCGCGGGCGATCGCCGTCAACGCCCGCCACGCGTTGGCCCGATGAGCGCCCCGGCGACGCGGTCCCCGGTCCAGCGCGGCAGCCTGCTTGTCGGCGGCACCCGGACCCGCCTCCTGCAGGCGGGCCCGGCCGAGGCGAGCGAGGCTGTCGTCTGCGTCCACGGCAACCCGGGCTCGGCCGACGACTGGGAGGGCCTGATCGCCGCCGCCGCGGGGACCGGCCGTCGGGCGCTCTCGCTCGACCTGCCCGACTTCGGCGAGACCGTCGCCCCCGACGGCTTCGAGCACAGCGTCCTCGGCTACGCGACCTTCCTCGGCGAAGCGCTGCGGGAGCTCGGGGTCGAGCGCGCCCACCTCGTTCTCCACGACTTCGGCGGCCCGATCGGGCTCGTCTGGGTGGCGATGAACCCCGACGCGCTGGCGAGCATCACCCTGATCGACACCGGCATCCTGCCCGGCTACCGCTGGCACAGACTGGCGCGGATCTGGCGCACGCCGGTCCTCGGCGAGCTCCTGCAGGCGTCCGCGACCCGGAGCGCCTTCCGCTTCCTGCTCAATCGCGAAGAGCCGCGCGGGCTGCCGCGGCCCTTCGTCGAAGCGATGTACGACCACTACGACCGCCGCACCCGCAAGGCGGTGCTGGCGCTCTACCGCGACACCGACGATCCCGGCTCGGCGGCGCCGGAGCTGACCAAGCTGCTGGCGCCGCGCGACATCCCGGCGCTGGTCGTCTGGGGCGAGGAGGACGCCTACCTGCCGTCCGCCTACGCGGAGCGCCAGCGCGAGGCGTTCCCCTCGGCCGACGTCCACGTGCTGCCGGCCAGCGGCCACTGGCCCTTTGCCGACGCGCCCGACACGGTGGAGCGCCTGCTGGCCGAGTTCCTCGCGGGCCTGCCGGCCTCGGAGATCAGCTCCTAAGACCGCACGATTCGAGAAGAGCCGAGGGTGCGCGTATGAAATCCTCCGCGGCAGTGAGGTTCGTCCGATGACCGACGCCGCCGCCGCCCGCGACAAACGCTGGATCGCGCTGGCCCTGCTCTGCACCGCCCAGTTCGTGGTGGTCCTCGATGCCTCGATCGTCAACGTCGCCCTGCCGACGATCGGCGAAGCGTTGGAGTTCAGCGAGAGCGGCCTGCCCTGGGTCGTCAACGCCTACGTGCTCACCTTCGGCGGCTTCCTCCTGCTCGGCGGTCGGCTTGCCGACCTGCTCGGGCGCAGGCGCATCTTCATGTTCGGCCTCGTCCTCTTCGCCCTCGCCTCGCTGGCGGGCGGCCTGGCGACCAACTCCGGGCAGCTGATCGCCGCCCGCGCCGTCCAGGGGCTCGGCGCCGCGATCCTCTCCCCCGCCGCCCTCTCGATCGTCGCCACCACCTTCAAAGACGGCGCCGAGCGCAACAAAGCGCTGGGGATCTGGGGCGCGGTCGCCGGCTCCGGCGGCGCCGCCGGCGTCCTCCTCGGCGGCGTGCTCACCGAATACCTCGGCTGGGAATGGGTGCTCTGGGTCAACGTGCCGATCGGGATCGGCGCGGCGCTGCTGGCGCCGAGGCTGATCGCGGAGTCCCATGCCGAGCAGGAGGTGCGGACCTTCGACGTCGCCGGCGCGACGACGATCACCCTCGGGCTCTCCGCTCTCGTCTTCGCCCTGCTCGACGCCGAAGACGCCGGCTGGGGCTCGACCCAGACGATCGGCGTGCTCGCCCTGGCGGCGATCCTGCTGATCGCCTTCGTCGCGATCGAGCGCCGCTCGCGCGCCCCGCTCGTCCCCTTCTCGATCTTCCGCATCCGCACGATCACCGGCGCCAACGTCGTCGGCATCCTCGTCGGCGCCTCGCTCTTCTCGATGTTCTTCTTCATCAGCCTCTACATGCAGCAGGTGCTCGGCTACAGCGCGATCAAGGCCGGGCTCTCCTACCTGCCGCTGGCGGTGGCGATCATGCTCTCGGCCGGGGTCGCCTCTGGACTCGTCACCAAAGTCGGCTTCAAGCCGATCCTCGCCGCAGGGATGGTCCTGATCGCCGCCGGGCTGATCTGGTTCAGCCAGATCTCCGCCGACGGCACCTTCCTCGCCAACATTCTCGGCCCCTCCCTGCTCGCCGCCGTCGGCCTCGGCTTCGCCTTCGTGCCGGTGACGATCGCCGCCGTGTCCGGCGTCGAAGACCGCGAGCAAGGCCTCGCCAGCGGCCTGATCAACACCTCCCAGCAGGTCGGCGGCGCCCTCGGCCTCGCCGTCCTCGCCGCGATCGCCAACTCGAAGATCGGCAACTCCCACGACCCCGCCGTCCTCACCGAAGGCTTCAGCACCGCCTTCCTGGTCGGCGCCGGCTTCGCGATCCTCGGCCTCCTCGCCACCCTCTTCCTGATCCGCAGCGCCGACAGCAAGGCGCACGTAGAACTCGGCGCCGAGCTCGAAACGGCCGAGGAAACCTCCTGAGCCGGCCCCTGCTCTCGCGGGCTTGACCCGACCGATGTGCAGGTTACGGTGGTCACAGTGTCGCTCCGCCGCCCCAGCCTCACTGCCGTCTCGCTGCTGCTCATCGGCTTCGCGACGTTCGTTCTGATCGGCCAGAGCAGCGCCGCCGCACCGAGCGCCGCCACCGCCGTCGCCTCGCCGGCCTGTGGGGCGGTCGAGTACGGGGGCAAAGGTCAGCCGGAGGCGCTGGTCGTTTCCGACCTGCCGCTGCAGGGGGACTCGAAGCAGCGCTCGCTACAGATGAACGACGCGATCCGGCTCGTCCTCGAAGGCGCCAACTGGCAAGCCGGGGGGATGAAAGTCGGGTTCCAGGCCTGCGACGACTCAAGCGCGAAGACCGGCCTCTGGACGGCGCCGCAGTGCCAGGCGAACGCCAATGCCTACGCCGCCGACCCGAGCGTCCTCGCCGTCGTCGGCACCTACAACTCGGGCTGCGCGGAAGCGATGATCCCGATCCTCAGCAACGCCCCCGGCGGCGGCGTGGCGATGGTCTCCCCCGGCAACACTCTGATCTGCCTCACCGAGTCGAGCCCGAGCTGCCCGAAGGGGCAGCCGGGGAGCCTCTACCCGGGGGTGCGCAACTACGCCCGGGTGGTGCCGAACGACGCCTACCAGGGCGCCGGCCTCGCGAGCTTCGCCAAGAAGCAGAAGGTCAAGAAAGCGTACGTCCTCTACGCCGGCAAGGATCCGACCAGCCTCGGCCAGGCCAAGACCTTCCGCGGCGCCGCCCGCAAGCTCGGCATCAAGGTCGTCGGCTTCAAGGCCTGGAACGTGAAGGCGACGAGCTACCGCGGGCTGATGAAGACGGTTGCCGAGAGCAAGCCCGGCGCCGTCCTCCTCGCCGGCCTCACCGAGGAGAACGGCGGCCGCCTGATCAAGGACAAGGTCTCGGTCCTCGGCGCCAACAGCAAGGTCAAGTTGCTCGCCCCAGACGGCTTCGCCCAGCAGTCGACGATCGAACTCGCCGGCAAGGCGGCGAAGGGAATGTTCGCGAGCGTCCCCGGCCAGGTGCCGGAGAACCTCACCGGCCAGGGCAAGAAGCTGGTCGGCGAACTCGAAATCGAGCTGAATGGGCCGGTCGAACTGTATGCGCCCTACGCGGGCCAGGCGGCCGAAGTCGTGCTGAACGCGATCGGCAAGGGCAAGACCCGCGGCGGCACGATCGAAGCGGTCCGCTCGACCTCGGTCCAGAGCGGCATCACCGGCAGCTTCGACATCCTCCCCAGCGGCGATCCGAGCATCGGCCCGATCACCGTCTCGGTCGCGAAGAAGACGTTCGTGCCGTTCCAGGTCGTCGAGCCGGGACCGTCACTGGTCAAGGCCGCCCGGCACGGCTGAGGCCATTTCATACAGAAGTCAAAAGACTTCGCAAAATTTCTGTAACACCCCTTGAAGTAGCGAGACCGGTCCCTAGGATCAGCCGCCGGAGGGTGTAGGAGGCAGGTGCCTTCAGACGGTTGACAACCGCTCTACCCGGCTCACCACCGGGTCCGGTTCGAGTCCGGCGCTCTCCGCAGAAATACCGCGGTGAGCGGGTCGAGGATGGGACGAGTCCGTGCTAACTTGAGGGCGCGGTTGTCAGCCGTCTGCGGGGTGGTTCCCCGCATCACCAGACTCGACCCGCCTCGCGGCGGGTCTTGTCGTTTCTAGGGGTCCGCCTCTCTACGTCGAAACAGTCGCGGTGAGCCGCGACGACGCTGACAGCACTGTGCGCGCAGAACCCGGGAGCAGCGACGGCCTGATGGACGCGCGAGCGATCAAGTGGCGGGAACGGCTGAACACGCCGATGCTGATCGCGGCGGCGCTGACGCTACCGACGGTTGCGATCTACGAGTCGAAACCGGGCGGGACGCTGGAGACGGTCGCGGTGGTGCTCAACTGGACCACCTGGATCGCCTTCCTGATCGAGCTGGTGATCATGCTCTGGGTGGTGCCACATCGCTGGGCCTGGATCAAACGGCACCCGCTGGACGTGATCATCGTCGTCTTTACGCCACCGGTGCTGCCGGCAGGCCTGCAGAGCCTGCGGGTCCTGCGCCTGCTGCGGCTGCTGCGGCTCTTCCGCCTGGCGCAGCTTTCGCGCGAGGTCTTCTCGCTCGAGGGCCTGCGCTACTCGCTGCTGCTGACCTTGCTGACCGTCGTCGGCGGCGGCAGCCTCTTCGTCGCCTTCGAGCACAACCAGCACCTCGACACCTGGGACGGCATCTACTGGGCGGCGACGACGATGACGACCCTCGGCTCCAACATCTACCCGGAAACGACCGGCGGCGAGGTCGTCACCGTCGCGGTCCTGATCGTCGGCATCGGCTTCGTCGCCCTCCTCACCGGCGCCTTCGCCCAGCGCTTCCTCGCCCCCGAAATCGCCGAGATCGAGGAGGAGCTGGAGGAAGAGAAGCTCAGCGCCGAGGCGCTGGCCCTGCGCGAACTGCATAGCGTCCAAGAGCAGCTGCAGGCGCTCTCGGTCGCGATCGAGCGGATCGCGACGCGAGAGCGCTAATTCTCCTTCGCCTGCTCCTCGGCGATCTTGCCCTCTAGTTCCTTCATCACTTCCGGGTCTTTCAAGGTCGTCACGTCGCCCAGGGCGCGGCCCTCGGCGATGTCGCGGAGGAGGCGGCGCATGATCTTGCCGGAGCGGGTCTTCGGCAGGTCGTCGGCCCAGACGATCCGCTTCGGGCGGGCGAATTTGCCGATCCGCTCGGCGACGCCTTCGCGGATGCCCTCGACGAGGGCGTCGTCTTCGGCGACGCCGCCGCGAACGGTGACGAAGGCGCAGATCGCCTGGCCGGTGTCCTCGTCGGACTGGCCGATCACCGCCGCCTCGGCGACGTCGGGGTGGGCGACGATCGCCGACTCGACCTCGGCGGTCGAGAGCCGGTGGCCGGAGACGTTGACGACGTCGTCGATGCGGCCGATCACCCAGAAGTAGCCGTCGGAGTCGCGGCGGGCGGCGTCGCCGACCAGGTAACGCTCCACCCCGAAGCGCGAGAAGTAGGTCTCGACGAAGCGGTCGTCCTCCTTGTAGAGGCCGCGCAGCATCGAGGGCCAGGGGCGCTCGAGCACGAGCAGGCCCTGCCCCTCCTCCACCGGTTTGCCCTCTGACTCGTCGACCACCTGCGCCTCGACCCCCGGGAACGGCGTCGTCGCCGAGCCGGGCTTGGTCGCGGTGATCCCGGGCAGCGGGCTGATCATGATCGCCCCGGTCTCGGTCTGCCACCAGGTATCGACGATCGGGCAGCGGCCGCCGCCGATTACCTGCCGGTACCAGAGCCAGGCCTTGGGGTTGATCGGCTCCCCCACCGACCCGAGCAGCCGCAGCGAGGAGAGGTCGTGTTCGGCCGGGATCTCGGCGCCCCATTTGATGAAGGTGCGGATCGCCGTCGGCGCCGCGTAGAGGATCGTCGCCTTGTAGCGCTCGACCACCTCCCACCAGATCCCCTTGTGCGGGTAGTCGGGCGCGTCCTCCCACATCACGGACGTCGCGCCGTTGCAGAGCGGCCCGTAGACGATGTAGGAGTGGCCGGTGACCCAGCCGACGTCGGCCGCGCACCAGTAGACGTCGCTCTCGGGCTTGAGATCGAAGACGTA
>DASTGL010000207.1:0-2982 GCA_035719145.1 Solirubrobacterales bacterium | reverse complement strand
CTCCCCCGGTGCCCCCCAGCCGCTCCGAGTTGGGTGGCTACCGCCTTCAAGATGGGTGCGGTCATGTTCGCCACAACCGTCGGGGCAAGCGGAGGAAGCTGTTCCCGGAGGTTCATGCGTTCGAGTTGAACCTCGACGCCGTTGGCGGTTGCGTTGGCAGCTGCCGCTTCGATCGCAGCCGGCTCGTGGTCGTAGGCTCGAATCGGGTTCCAGCCAAGCTTTGCAGCGGCAATCGCCAGGACCCCAGAGCCAGCACCGAGGTCAACCAGCTCCCCGACCGGCTCCAGCTCGCAGAGGAACCCGAGGCAGAGGCGGGTGGTCGGGTGGGCGCCGGTGCCGAAGGCCTGCCCGGGGTCGACGACGACGTCGATCGCTCCCTCGCGCGCCGGCTCCCAGGACGGGCGCAGCCAGAGGCGGTCGGCGACTAAAAGAGGCTTGTGGAAGTCGCGCCAGCGGTCGGCCCAGTCGTCGGGGATCTCGGTCGAGGTCACCTCGACGCGGCCGCCGGCGATCGAGGCGTCGAGGTCTCCTAGCTCAGGCAGCTCCCCCTCGCCGCCGTAGATCGCGTACTCGACGTAGCCGGGGCCGCGCTCCTCCTCGACCCCGTTCGGCGCCAACACCGTCAGCTCGGCGAGGACCAGGTCCGCCTGCTCGGGGGCGCAGCGGACCGCGAGTCGGATCAAGCCGACGCCCCCAACCGAATCATCCTCAACCGAACGCGCGGCGGACGCGGCCGAAGAGGCCCTCGCCGCGGCGCGGCGCGAGGTTCTCCTCATCGAGCGTCTCATCAAGCCGCTCGGCCAGCTCGCGCTGCTCGTCACCGAGATTGGTCGGAATGATCACCTCGAGGATCACCCGCTGGTTGCCGCGGCGGCGGCCGTTGAGGCGCGGCAGGCCGAGGCCCTTGAGAACGTACTGGTGGCCCGGCTGGGTGCCGGCGACCACCTCGATCTCTTCCTCCCCCTCCAGCGTCGGCACGCTCACCGCCGTCCCCAGCATCGCCTCGGTCGCCGAGATCGAGACCGTGCCGATCAGGTCGGTGCCGTCGCGCTCGAAACGCTCGTCCTCGGCGACCGCGATCTCGACGTAGAGGTCCCCCGCCGGCGCCCCCGGTTCGCCGGCGTGGCCGGCGCCGGGGATCCGCATCCGCTGCCCGGCTTCGATCCCGGCGGGGACTTCGATCGCGCTGGTCCGGCTCTGACGGGTGCGGCCGCTGCCGGCGCAGACGTCGCAGGGAGTCTCCGGGACTTTGCCGGCGCCGCCGCAGACGTCGCAGGCGGTGCTGCGGACCATCTGGCCGAACGGCGTCCGGGTCACCGCCCGCAGCTCGCCGCTGCCGCCGCAGCGCTCGCAGGTGGAGATCGGCGTCCCCGGCTCGGCGCCGTTGCCGTGGCAGTGCTCGCAGGGGGCGACGACGTCGTAGGTGACCTCGCGGCGGGCGCCGGTCGCCACCTCCGCCAGCTCGACCTCCACCTCGACCCCGACGTCGCCGCCGGCCGCGGCGCGGCGCCCGCCGCCGAACCCGAAACCACCACCGCCGCCGCCGCTGAAGAAGGCCTGGAAGATGTCGTCGATCGAGCCGAAGCCGGCGCCCGGGTCGAAGCCTCCGGAGCGCAAGCCCTCGTGGCCGTAGGCGTCGTAGGTGCGGCGCCGCTCGGCATCGGAGAGCACCTCGTAGGCCTCGGCCGCCTCTTTGAAGCGATCCTCGGCATCGGGCGCCTGGTTGACATCGGGATGCAGCTCGCGCGCCAGCCGGCGGAAGGCTTTCTTGATCTCGGTCTCGGTCGCCTCCCGGGAGACCCCGAGGACCTCGTAGTAGTCCCTGGCCATCCGCTAGCTGCCGTAGACGGACTCGAAGTAGCGGGAGAGCTCGCGGGCGGCGAGGCGGACCGAGGCAATCGCCGTCGCGTAGTCCATCCGCAACGGCCCGACGACGCCGACCGCGCCGAGGTTGCGATGGGCGAGGCCGTAGTTGGCGCCGATCACGCTGACCGAGCGCAGCTCCGGCTGCGGGTTCTCGGCCCCGATCCAGAAGAAGACCGAGCGGCGGTCGAGCGAGGAGCGCAACATCGCCAGCACGTCGGCGCGGCGCTCCAGCGCGGTCATCAGTTCGTCGGCGCGCGGCAGGTCCGGGAGGTGCGCGTCGGAGAGCAGGCGCGAGGTGCCCTCGAGATAGAGGTCGCCGCCGCCTTCGCCGACGAAGTCGGTGAAGGCGCTGCCGAGGGTGGCGATGAACTCGGCCTCGACCCCGCTCAGCTCCGGGTCGGCGAGCTTCGTCTCGATCATCCGGGCGCCGACACCGAGCCCGGAGAGGGACTCGTTCAGGTAGCTCGAGGCCCACTCGACCAGGCCGCTGTCGACCGTCCGGCCGAACTCGAAGACGCGGCGGGTGACGTCGCCGGTCGAGGCGATCCCGATCACCACGACCTTGTTCGGCTGCAGCTGCAGCACCTCGACCCGGTGGATCGTCGCCGTCAGGCTCGGCTCCGGAGCCGTAGCCATCGCCACCAGGTCGGTGACTTCGGCCAGCGCAACGGTCGTCTCCCGCATCGCCGCATCGACCTCACGCCGCAACCGCGAAAGCTCCAACTCAACGCTCGGCTCGGCCGGCACCGCCCCCGATTCGAGCATCGAATCCACATAGAGCCGGTAGCCAAAATCAGTAGGCACCCGCCCAGCCGACGTATGCGGATGGGTGAGATAACCGGCGGCCTCCAAAGCCGCCAGCTCCGCCCGCACAGTCGAGGGCCCCCACTCCACCTCAGCCCGTTCCGCCACCTCTTTCGAAGGCACCGGACGCCCCGTCTGCAGGTAGCCCTCCACCACCAACCGGAGAATCAGCTCTTGCCGCTGGCTAAGCACGCCCAGCAGTTTAGGAGGGCCACCCGCCCGAGCAGCCGGGGGTGGGGCACCCTCGGGCTGGCGGATACTCAAAGTCGTAGCGCTAATTAGCGCTACGACTTTGAGTATCCGCCAGCCCGA
>DASTGL010000206.1:0-4795 GCA_035719145.1 Solirubrobacterales bacterium | reverse complement strand
GACCAGCCCGTCCTCGCGGGGCTCGACCTCCAGGACCGAGACCTCGACCGAGTGCGGGACCTCCTGCCGGGTCCGGTTGAGGACCTGCTCGCGGATCAGCTCGGCCAGGAGCACCTCGCTCGACTGGTCGCTGCGGTCCTCCGGCGGGTACATGTACGGGCCCTCGGGGACGAGCTCGCCGAGGCGCTCGAGCAGCGGCTCCACCCCCTCGCCGGTCTTGGCGCTGATCGGGAAGACCTCGTCGACCCCCTCCAGCTCCGCCGCGGCGGCGAGGACGGGGACCAGCTCGTTCGGCCCGAGCCGGTCGGCCTTGTTGACCGCGCAGATCACCGGCAGCTCCGCGCCGGCCCCGAGCAGCGCCCGGACGATGAAGCGGTCGCCGGGGCCCACCCCCTCCTCGCCGTTGATCACGAAGAGGACGACGTCGGAATCGGCGAGCTCGCGCTCGACCCGGCCCTGCATCCGCTCGGTGAGGACGTCGCGGGGGCGCTGGACGCCGGGGAGGTCGACGAGGACCAGCTGCAGCTCGGCCTCGAGGTCGGTGGCGACGCCGCGGATCGCCCGCCGCGTGGTCTGCGGCCGGTTGGAGACGATGACGACGTGGGAGCCGACGATCGCGTTGACGAGGGTCGACTTGCCGACGTTGGGTCGCCCGGCGAGCCCGACGAACCCTGATCTCACCGCCGCGTCCTCCACTTCGCGTCCGGGCGCGGCGGGCGATGGCCCATGCTCGCCAGCACCCGCGCCTGCAGCACCAGCATCTCGCCGCCGTCGGTCTCGTGGTCGTAGCCGCAGAGGTGGAGGACGCCGTGGACCGCCGCCTCGGTCACGTCGGTGCAGTGCTGGGGGCAGATCGCGACGTCGCCGAGCTCGCGCGGGCCGGCGACGGTGTCGAGTTCGTCGATCGGGAAGGCAAGGACATCGGTCGGCGCGTCCTTGCCGCGATGCTCGCGGTTGAGCTCGCGGATCCGGTCCTCGCTGATCAGCTCCACAGCCAAGTGCCCCTCCTCCACCCCAGCCGCCGCCAGCGCGGCGGCGACGGCGGCGCGGAGGTCAGCGGGAACGTCGCTCAGGTCGAGGGTCACGAACGCGGCGTCGGCCCATGTTCGGCGCGCGCCTCGCGGGCGCCGTGGGCGTCGTAGGCGGCGACGATCCGCTGCACCAGCTTGTGACGAACGACGTCCTCGCCGCCGAAGCGGACGAAGGAGATGTCCTGGACGTCGCTGAGGATGTCGCTGACGGCGATCAGGCCCGAGCGCTGGTCGCGCGGCAGGTCGACCTGGGTGATGTCGCCGGTGACCACCATCCGCGAGTTGAACCCGAGCCGGGTGAGGAACATCTTCATCTGCTCGGGGCTGGTGTTCTGGGCCTCGTCGAGGATCACGAAGGAGTCGTTGAGGCTGCGGCCGCGCATGAAGGCCAGGGGCGCCACCTCGATCACGTTGCGTTCGAGGAAGCCGTTGACCCGGTCGGGGTCGAGCATGTCGAAGAGCGCGTCGAAAAGCGGCCGCAGGTAGGGATCGACCTTGGCCTGGATGTCGCCCGGCAGGAAGCCGAGCCGCTCGCCCGCCTCGACGGCAGGGCGGGTGAGGATGATCCGCTGCACCTTGCGTTCGGTCAGCGCCGCCGCGGCCATCGCCACCGCAAGGAAGGTCTTGCCGGTACCGGCGGGGCCGATCCCGAAGGTGATCGTGTGGCGGCGGATCGAGTCGACGTAGCGCTTCTGGTTCAGCGTCTTCGGCGCCACTTTGGTGTTGCGGTGGCGCCAGACGACGTCCTCGAGGATCTCCGCCGGGCTCTCTTCGGCGTCAAGCGCGCCGGTCACCGCTTCGATCGTGCCGGGGGCGACTTCGATCCCCTGCTCGATCAGCTCGACCATCTCGTCGACGACCGTCGCTGCGGCGGCGACGTCGTCGGGCTCGCCCTCCAGCGTCAGCACGTTGCCGCGCAGGTGCAGCTCTGCGTCAAGCCGTCCCCGCAGGGCCTTCAGAACCCCGTCCTCAGAGCCGGCCAGCTCCGCCGCGACCGTGTTGTCGAGGGTCAGCTGTCGGCGCGCCAAGGCACTTCCTCACCAACCACGTCAGCCCAGCTTCTCTCGCACCGCGGCGCTCACCCGCTTGCCGTCGGCCCGGCCGCCGACCTTCGGCATCAGCGCCGACATCACCTGACCCATCTGCCGCTGCTCGGTCGCCCCGGTCTCCTCGACGGCTTCGGCGACCAACGCCGTCAGCTCCTCGTCGGAGAGCTGCTGGGGCAGATAGCCCTCGATCAGCTCGGCCTCGAAGCGCTCGGAGGCGGCCTGCTCGGCCCGCCCCGCGCCCTCGTAGGCCTCCGCCGCCTCGACCCGCTTCTTGCGCTCCCGCTGCAGAACCGCGACCTCGTCGCCCTTGCCGAGCTTGGCGTCCTGCTGCAGCACGTCGACGATCATCCGCAGCGCCGAAGCCCGCTCGCGGTCGCGCGCTTTCATCGCCGTCTTGACGTCGTCTTGAACCTGCTCGAGGACAGTCACTGGCCTAAGGGTAGACGGCGGCGTCGGGAGTCACGGCCAGTCCCTTGGAGACGAGATCTCGGACATCGACGCTGACCAGAGTGAGGCCGTGGCGACGAGCTGCCGCTATGTAGGCAGCGTCGTAAGCGGTCAGGCCGTGCTCGGCGGCGATCGACAGTGCTGACTCGACGAGTTCGACGTCCACCGCAAAGACGCGATCACGACAACATCTGAGCAGCAGTCGATTGACCCGGCTTGCCTCGTTCGCGTCGCCCTGCTTGACGCCGATCGCGTTGGCGACCTCGTACAAAGTCAGGTCGAGGGCGTTCAGGTTCGTCCCCTGCTCGCGAACCAAGCTCATGGCCGGCTCGCGGTAGGGGCTTCCGGACTCGACCAGAGTCACCCAGACGCTGGCATCGACAAGGAACACGCTCAGTGGGATTCCCGGTCTTCGCGGATGAGCTGGGCAGCGCTGACGCCGCCGAAGTCGATGGGCTGGATCTGATCCAGCAGCCGCTCGATCTCATCGCGATCGTGGCGTTCGGCGCGTTCCAGCTCCCGCTCGGCCAGCCGCTGCAGGAAGCCGCTGCGGGTCTCGCTGGTCTCCCGTGCGCGGGCGTCCAGCCGCTGCAGGAGCTTGTCGGGAATGGAGATCATCACCTTGGCCACAGGGTGAGTATATACGGTATTGCTCGGCGTCAAAACGGGCATGGCCGTAAGCCTGGGGGGTTGGGGCGCACAGATGGCGCGCAGAATGCAAATTTTTGGTGCCGGCTCTGTCGCGAAACCGTGACTCCCGGCTAGATCTCGACCTGCTCGACCTCGCCGAGGGGCATTTGCAGGAAGCGGGTACCGATCGCGTGGAAGGCCTCGCAGTCGCCGGTGCAGAGGAACTCGTAGCTGCCCTCCCGGCCTCCCTCCCTGGCTAGCCTCGAGGAGTCGAGCGAGCGCTGGACCGCCGCCGCTACCGCGTGCCCGCCGCTGACCAGGCGGACGTCGCGGCCGAGGACGCGCTGCAGCATCGGCGCCACCAGCGGGTAGTGGGTGCAGCCGAGGATCAGGGTGTCGACCCCGGCGGTCTTCAACGGCTTGCAGTAGGAGCGGGCCATCGTCATCGTCTCCTCGTCGAAGAGGGCGCCGTCCTGGATGAACGAGGCGAGGTCCGGCGCCGCCACCTCGATCACGTCGAGGCCGCGGCCGGCGGCTTCGAGGGCACGGCGGTAGGCGCCGCTCGCGACCGTATTCGGCGTCGCCAGCACCCCCACCCGGGCGTTCGCCGTGATCGCCGAGGCGATCTCGGCCTGCGGCTCGACCACCGGCACCACCTCCACCCCATGCGCCGCGGCAACCTCGCGCGTCACCTCCTCCCCGATCGAGGTCGCGGTGTTGCAGGCGATCACCAGCAGCTTCGCGCCGCGGGCCAGCAGCAGCTCGGAGATCCTGGCGATTCGCTCCCGCAGCTCCCCTGGGTCCTTGTCGCCGTAGGGGAACATCGCCGTGTCGCCCAGGTAGAGGAAATCCTCCTGCGGCAGCGAGACCAAACACTCGTGAAGCACCGTGAGGCCGCCGACCCCCGAGTCGAAGACGCCGATCGGCTGCGCCGGACTTAGCTCTTGAGCCGAGTCGGTCAGGGCGCTACGGCTTGACCGACATGAAGAAGATCGTGACGACGACGATCAGGCCGGCGATCGGACCGACCATGCCAAGCCGGCGCGAGACTTCTTCGAATTCGGCACTGAAGGTGTCGCCCGCCTCGAGATCGCGTTCGGCCAGCGCCTGCGCCTTGCGTCCCTGCGGCCTGAAGAACCCATGCTGAAGCCCGAACAAGGCGATGATCGCGATGAAGCCGACCGTGATGAAGGCTTCGCTGCCGTCCCAATTCCCTTCCGCCATCAGATAGATCCCCGCCAGCAGCACGACGATCATCCCGGGGTCGACCAGGTACCGGTCCACCTTCCGGATCGCGTCGAAGAACGCCGGGGCAGCGCGCGGGTGATCCGGCATCACCGAAAAGATGATCCCGTAGGCGAAAGTCGGCCCGAAGGCCAGAACTACCGCCAGGATGTGGATGAACAACCCGACGCTGTAATCGGTGATGTCGGCAACGACCATCGCGGGAACCCTATATCTCAGCTCCGACGCAGCAGCAAAGCCGCCCAGTCGCCATCCTGCCGCCGCTCCCCCTCAACCAGCCCGCTAGCGCCAAACACCGCGGCGACCTCGTCCACCTCTCTCGGCAAGAGCCCGGAGCAGACGACCGTCTGGGGCACCGGGGGAGTCTCGGCGGGCCCTCCCCGCTGTTGCCCG
>DASTGL010000205.1:0-8268 GCA_035719145.1 Solirubrobacterales bacterium | reverse complement strand
GAGAGTGGATGACCAGCGGCGACGACCCCGCTCAAAACACAGGTTCGCGCGGCGACCGACACGGATTAGAACCCCCGGAAGTCACCGTGTCGCTCGCCGCGCTCACGGGCGGGGTAACTATCCGGGCAGGAACTCTGGGACGTCGATGCCGCCGAGATCGGCGCCGCGATCGCGACGGCCGGAGCTAGGCGCGTCTTTGGTGCGGCGGATCGTCGGCTCGGCGACACGACGCTGCGGGGCCGGACGGCCATCGAAGCGGGTCGCGACGACGGTCACCCAGACCTGGTCGCCCAACTCCTCGTCGACGTTTGCGCCGAAGATGATGTTGGCGTCGGGGTGGGCGGCCTCGCCGACCACCTTCGCGGCCTCGGAGACCTCGACCAGCGAGAGGTCGCCGCCGCCGGTGATCGAGAGCAGGATCGAGCGGGCGCCCTCCATCGAGGTCTCGAGCAGCGGCGAGGAGATCGCTTTTTCGGCCGCTTCGATCGCGCGGCCGTCGCCGTGGGCCATGCCGATCCCGAGCAGCGCCCGGCCGGCGTCGGACATGATCGAGCGCACGTCGGCGAAGTCAAGGTTGATCACCGCCGGCAGGGTGACGAGGTCGGAGATGCCCTGGACGCCCTGGCGGAGGACGTCGTCGGCGACCTTGAAGGCCTCGACCATCGAGGTCTGCTGGTCGAGCACCTCGAGCAGGCGGTCGTTGGGGACGACGATCAGCGTGTCGACCTCGGCGGCAAGCTCTTCGATGCCCTTCTGGGCCTGGGTGCCGCGGCGACTGCCCTCGAAGCTGAACGGCTTGGTGACGATGCCGACCGTGAGCGCGCCGACCTCGCGGGCGAGGCGGGCGACGACCGGGGCGGCGCCCGAGCCGGTGCCGCCGCCGGCGCCGGCAGCAACGAAGACCATGTCGGAGCCCTTCAGCAGGCGCTTGATCTTGTCCTGCTCCTCGAAGGCGGAGCGATGGCCGACCTCGGGATCGGCTCCGGCGCCGAGCCCCCGCGTCTGCTCGTCGCCGATATGGACGGTGACGTCAGCGACGCAGAGCTGCAGCGACTGAAGATCGGTGTTGACCGCCATGAACTCGACCCCGGGGACCCGGGCGTCGACCATCCGGTTGACCGCGTTGACGCCGGCACCGCCGACGCCGACCACCTTGATCACCGGCTGGTGAGGCTCGCCGCTGCCGGGCGGCTCGTAAGCAGGCTCGTCGCGCCCGTAGCGCGGGTTTTCCGGCGTGAACTGCTCCCGGCGCTGCTGCGGCTCCTCGTTGAAAACCCTCTTCAGCCGCTCCGGGGCAGGCTCGGTAGAGGTCTCGATCTCGCCGGCATCCTGATCGAAGAAAGTGGGCGCCTCCTCCTGCCGCAGCGGGACGTCAGCAGGAGTCTCCTCCTCCGCCACGGGCTCGGGCGCGGGGGGCGGCGTCTCCTGTCGCTCTTCCTTCTGTGCCTCGGCCGGATCCTGGCGCCCGTATCGCGGTGCCTCGGGCGGATCCATCGGCGCGTCCTCGGTAGTAGACCGGAACAGGTCCGAAAGCGGCCCCTCGCGCATGCTTGCGCGCTTGTCACGCCGAGCCATGAGACAGAACCTCCTTCGCCAGCTCCCGGTAGTAGTTCGCAGCGCTCGAAGTCGAATCGTACTTGAGCACGGAGGCGCCTTTCACCGGCGCCTCGGCGAACTTGATCGCCTTTTTGATCCGGGACTGGAAGACGAGGTCGCCGAAGTTCTCCTCGAGGATTTCCACCGCCTCCTTGGCGTGGATCGTCCGCGAGTCGAGCATCGTCGGCAGGATCCCCTCGATCCGCACGTCGGGATTGAGGTTCTCCTGAATCATCCGCAGCGTGTTCTGCAGCTGGACCAGGCCGCGCATCGAGAGGTACTCGCACTGGACCGGGACGATCACCTTGTTCGCCGCGGTCAGCGCGTTGATCGTCAGCAGGCCGAGGCTCGGCGGCGTGTCGATGCAGACGAAGTCGTAGTCGCCGTGGACCTCTTTCAGCGCTTTCTCCAGCGAGCGCTCGCGGCCGATCTTGGTGCTCATCGCGATCTCGGCGCCGGCAAGGTCGATCGAGGCGACGGCGATGTCGATCTCCCGCTTGACGATGATCTCGGAGATCGGCATATCGTTGACGAGCACGTCGTAGAGGCTTTTCTCGACCTTGTCGGGGTCGATCCCCTGGCTCATCGTCAGGTTCCCCTGCGGGTCGAGGTCGATGCAGAGCACCCGGTATCCGGACTCGGCAAAGGCCACAGCCAGGTTCAAGGTCGTGGTCGTCTTCGCGACGCCGCCCTTCTGGTTCGCGAAGGCGATGACCTCGGCAGTCTTGACCGGCTCCTCCTCAGCAGCCTCCTTCTCCTTCAAGAAGTCCAGCCGCGTGGGCGCCAGCAGATCCACAGCCTTAAGCCGAGCGGGCCCCTCCTCTTCATCCTCGGTCTGAGCATTGAGAGCAGGCTCCTCAACGGGCGCAGGCTCGGGCTCCTCCTCGACGGCCGGAGCCTCAGTGAAGACTGGCTGCTCTTCGACCGCGGGTGGCGGCTCCGGTGCCAGCGGCTCCTCCACCTCGGGCCGCTCGGGCACCGCCGCTTCCATCTCCTGAAGGTCGTCGACGATCTGCCGCTCCTCCTGAATCTCGACGGGAGCAGGCTTCGGCTTCTTTCGGCTTAGAAATCCCATTGCGCGGATATTCGTATGGGACCCGGCTTTTCCTGCCGACCCCCGAAATTGCTAGGAATCAGTCAATCCCCGAACTCTTGGACAAGCGGCTCGTGATCGTCACCGGCAAGGGTGGCGTCGGCAAGACGACCGTGGCCGTGGCCCTCGGCCTGCGCGCCGCGAGCGAAGGCAAGCGGACGATCGTCTGCGAGGTCGCCGCGCAGGAGAACGCCTCGCGGATGTTCGAGCACGCCTCCGTCGGCTTCCACGAGGTCGAGATGGAGGAGAACCTCTGGTCGATCTCGATCGACCCCGACGAGTCGATGCGCGAGTACGTGCTGCTGCAGCTGAAGGTGCGGGCGATGCGCGACATGCTCTTCCGCAGCCGCATCTTCAACTACCTCGCCGCGGCGACGCCGGGGCTGAAGGAGCTGGTGACGATCGGCAAGATCTGGGAGCTCGCCCAGCTCGACCGCAAGGTGAAGAAGGGCCGCAAGTACGACCTGGTGATCGTCGACGCGCCGGCGACCGGGCACGGGGTCGGCTTCCTGCAGACGCCGCGCACCTTCGCCTCGATCGCCCGCGTCGGCCCGATCCACTCGCAGGCCCAGCAGCTTGACCGCTTCATCACCGACCAGGAGAACACCGGCACCGCGATCGTCTCCCTGCCCGAGGAGATGCCGGTCAACGAGACGATGAACCTGGAGCGCGACCTGCGCGACGAGGTCGGGGTCGCGGTCGACCGCGTCTACCTCAACGGGCTCTACCCGGAGCGGTTCAAGAAAGCCGAGGCGGAGAAGCTGGCGCAGGTCGCCGAGACCGAGGACGGGGCGGCGAAGGCGGCGGCACGGGCGGCGCTCTCCGAGTACGGCCGGGCGAAGACCCAGCGCACTCAGCTGAACCGGCTTAAGCGCGGCGTCGAGGCGCCGGTTAAATCGCTGCCCTTCCTCTTCGAGCCCGAGCTCGACGTCGAGGCGGCGCGAAAGCTGGCGGGAAAGCTCGGCTGATGGCGTCGGTGGGCGAAGTCCTCGAGGGAAAGTCGATCTGCATCTGCGCCGGCTCTGGCGGCGTCGGCAAGACGACGACCTCGGCGGCGATCGCGCTGGGGATGGCGGCGCAAGGGCTGCGGGTCTGCGTGCTGACGATCGATCCGGCGAAGCGGCTGGCCGACTCGCTCGGGCTGGCGGAGCTGGGAAACGAGGCGCGCCAGGTCGACCCCTCCCTCTTCGAGGAGCAGGGCGTGGAGATGAAGGGCGAGCTGTGGGCGATGATGCTCGACGCGAAGGCGACCTTCGACGAGCTGATCGCCCGCCAGGCGCCCGACGAGGAATCCCGCGACCGGGTGCTGAACAACCGCATCTACCAGCAGATCTCCAGCGCCCTCGCCGGCTCGCAGGAGTACATGGCGATGGAGAAGCTGTTCGAGCTGCACACCGAAGGCGACTTCGACCTGCTCGTCCTCGATACGCCCCCCACCCGCAACGCCCTCGACTTCCTCGACGCGCCAAAACGGCTGACCCAGTTCATCGAGGGCAAATCGCTGCGCGTCTTCATGAAGCCGACCGGGCTGGCGGCGAAGGTGACCGGCCGCGGCGTCTCGGTCGCCCTCGGCGTCTTCAAGAAGCTGGTCGGCTTCGACCTGCTCGCCGACCTGGCCGAGTTCTTCAACGCCTTCAGCAGCATGGTCGACGGCTTCCAGGCCCGGGCCAAGCGGGTCAACAAACTCCTCTCCGACCCCGAGACCTGCTTCCTCGTCGTCTGCGGCCCGCAGGGCGAGCCGATCGACGAGGCCGTCTACTTCCACCGCAAACTGGTCGAGGCCAAGCTCCCCTTCGGCGGCGTCGTGGTTAACAAGGTCCACTACGCAGCCGACGAGCCAGTCGCCGCGGTCGAGGACCTCCCCACCACACTCGCCGAGAAGCTCGACGACCCCGACCTCGCCAAACGCGTCGCCGCCAACTTCGCCGACTACCAAGCCCTGGCCGAGCGCGACGCCCGCAACATCGACCACCTCGCGGGCGAGCTCCGCACCAGCTGCGTGATCCGCGTCCCCTACCTAGACGAGGACGTCCACGACCTGGCCGGCCTCTCCCAGATCGACCGCTACCTCTTCGCCACCGCCGAGGAGCGGGTCGAGATGGCGGCGGGACGGGCTTAGACCCGCCGCTCGCTCAGCGCAGGTCCTCGCAGGCGATGCCGTCGTGGTCGGCATCGAGGCGACTCGGGTCGTAGCGCGGTCCGCCGTGCTTCTTGTAGTAGTGCTGGGCCTGCTGCCAACTGCTGAAGTCCGAGCAGTCCTTGTCGACGAAAGCGTTGGCCGGGCTCGCGGCAATGGCCAGTGCGAACACAGCGACCGGAATTACCAAGTACCTGCGCATGAAGTCTCCCCTGTTCGTTTGCGCGGGCGACGCTAAGTGATCAGGTCGCTTATGTGACAGCTCTGTTCCAGGAACTACAAATTTTAAGGACAAGTACTTGTCAGTTCTGTAGAGGAACTGCCGGTACTGCTGCCCTCAGCGAGCGCGGCGCGAGTACTCGAACTCGAGGTGCTCGACGTCCCAGTCGGAGTCCGGGACCGGGAAGAGGTGGCGGACGCGCGGGGTGTCGACCCGCTCGCGGTGCTGGATGTCGCGGTCGGCGTCGGCCGGCCACTGGATCGTGTCGCCGCCGCGCGGGTCGGAGACCTCCTCCAGCCACGGCGTGGCCGTGATCCTGATCTCATCCTCGGCCGGGACCGGCTCCATGATGCGGGTCTCCTGCTCCACGTACTCGTCCTCCTCGGGTAGTTCTTCGACGGGCAGCTGAAGTTCGGCTGACGGTTCAGGCTCTGCGATCGGCTCCGGGCGGGCGAGGACCCGGAACTCGGGCTCCTCCTCCATCTCGGCCGCGAAGTCCTCTTCGAGCTCCGGCTCGGGCGCGGGTTCCTCCGGCGCCGGCGGCTCGGACTGGACCGAGACCGTGATCTCGGCGTCGCCGCCTTCGAGGCCGTTGACGATCAGGGTCTCGTCGGCCGCCGTGCTGAGGTCGCTGCCGAGCTCGCCGAGCGCCGCCTGGCGCAGCAGCCTGCGAGTCCCCTCCTCCATCCAGGTCGCGAGCTCGACGGCCCGCTCGATCGGCATCCCGTTCATCATCGCCCGCTCAAGCTCGAGCACGTCCTCGACCCGCTCCCGCGCCTGCAGCCGGTCCATCGACTCGTCCTCGATCAGGGCGGCGGCGCGCAGCGGCAGTGAGGCGCCGACCGGGCCGTGGCCCTCGAGCACCGCGCGCATCGCCAGCAGGTGGTCGCTCAGACCCTCTAGCGCCGTCGGCCGCTCGCAGCCCATCTCGAAGCGACCCACGGCCCAGCTCAGGGCGCTGTCGGGGTCCGGGCGCGCCTCCAGCTCGGCGGCGAAGCCGGCCAGCTCCTCGGCCTCCGCCTCGCCGAGGCGGTAGCCGCCGGGGCGGGTCGCAGGGGCGCCGGTGGCGATCCGCCGCCAGCAGCCCTCGCCGGTGGGGGCGAAGGCGTAGGGGCCGAGGCCGATCCCGCCGCCCTTGAACATCCTCATCACGCTGATCAGCTCGCGCAGCTGCTGCAGGGCTCCCTCTGCGCCGTCCTCGTCCTGCTCGGCGACGGCCAGGTACTGCGGCTCCCAGGCGGCCCGGCCCATGCCCTCGCTGCTCATCGCCTCGACCGGCGCCTCGATCGAGTCGGCGCGGACGATGCGGACGTTGTGCGGCAAGCCCAGGCGCGGCATCGACATCCGCAGCCCGACCAGCGGCACGATCAGGACGTCGGCCTCGTCGGCGTCGCGCGATTCGGCGTCGAGGGTCGCGAGGGCGCCGTCGAGGCGCTCGCGGTCGAGGGCGAAGCCGGCGGTTCCCTCCCAAAGGGAAGCGAAGAAGGTGATCAGCATCAGCTCGGCGCGGGCGGCGGGATCGGCGGGCACGGCTTCGCCGCGAGCCTCCAGATAAGGCGCGGCGACGCCGGCTTCGACCGTGGCCTCGCGGGCGGCCGTGAAGCTCGGCAGCGAGCGCAGCTCCTCGGCGTGGTCGAGGACGTAGCGGCCGGTCATCGGCACGTAGCTGTAGAAGGCGGAGTCCTCGCCCGAGTCGGCGGCGACGTCGAAGGGGATCTCCTCCCCCATCGCCACCAGCGAGCTGAAGCGGGTGGCGGCCTCGGTGGCGAGCCGCTTGATCGATTCGTTCAGGAGGAAGTCACGCACACCGCAGGCTTCCGCCCCATGCCTGGGCCTCCTGCGTTTGCACGAACGCTTGCAGGCCAGCGCTGCCGCAGGTCAGGAGATGACCTGGACTTGGCAGGCGAGACCGGATACCCGTTCCAACTGCCGATCCCCGGTGAGGACGAGTTCGACCTCCGGCGCTATCTCTGCGGTGGCAAGGATCAACGCGTCGGGCATGCGGAGAGATTTGTGGCGAGCACGGAGGCCGGCGGCCTTCTCGGCGATCTCCACGTCGACGGAGAGAATCCCCGAGGTCAACTCGAAGAAGAAGCCCCGCACCTGATCCTCGTCATGGCGCCCAAGACGTGCTCCGGTCAGGACCTCGGCATAGGTCACCGTCGAGACGAGGAGGTGATGATTGCCGATCAGCCGGCGTATTGCCTCGTCAGCCGCGCCATGAAGAGCGTCGCTGCGATCGAGAAAGCCGACCACCGCATCGGAATCGAGAACTACCGCCACTCGTCGCGGAGCCCTTTTACCTGCTCGCCGAGGGCGCCGCCGGTTTGGAGGCATCCCGAGAACTGGTCGAGTAGCTCGTCGACGCGCGTCAAGATGACCCGTCCGGGACCGCCGGACTCGGCCTTCAGAACGTCGCCCGGCTCAAGGTCAGCGCCCCGAAACGCCGCCAGCGGAATCGTCACCTGGTGCTTGCTGGACACGGTCGTTTGATTCTTTACCTTTCCCACAGAGGTAAAGACTACCATTCCTGCCAACGACTACCGAGGCCCACGGCCTCGTTTTGCCGAGGTGCCTATGACACCAAGGCTTCTACCTCTGGATCTGGAAAGTGCGGCCCTAGAGGCGTGCTGATGATGTCAACGGGGCTCACTGGAATGGGAGGTATGCCCAGAGCCGAGCAGGAATAAATCGAGAATGGAATCGTATTGTCTGCTCCATAGAGCGAGTAATCGAGTTCCGCCAGACTTGCACCCGCACTAAACAGGGGCTCGTATTCCGCCGGCAAGGAAGCCCCGATGGCACCAGATATGTTCGTGTCGGGTGCAGGCAGGCCAACCGCTCCGTACCAGTTGTTCACAGAAAGGATGAAGGACAAGTAAGGAGGTACGCAGGTAAGCGCCGCTAGTTCGGGGCTGTTATCGGTGGTCTCGGCGACCTTAAATGCATGCTCGTTATAAACGAAATCACTATTGGCTATTAGCATAGAATCGAGTTTCTTCAGGTCGAATGCGCTTTCTGCGTAGCGAAGATCAAGATATTCCAGATCGACCGACTTCGATTCTGGATATTCGATCTCACTCCAGTCCCCGGGCGCCGGCCCGGTCGCCGAGCCGTCACCGTTGGTGTCGCCACCGACGGTGTCGTCTTTGACCGAGGTGATCGTGACTGGGGCTTCCGCGCTCCCTTCGGATTTCAGCGCCCCGTTGACGAAGATGGAGG
>DASTGL010000204.1:0-2481 GCA_035719145.1 Solirubrobacterales bacterium | reverse complement strand
AAGGCGAGAATTGCCCAATCCAGGACAGTCACCCGTGAATAGAAGCATGCCGGGAGAGGCTGCTTTAGCTTTCGCCCGGTGAATCAGTCACCCACCACGGCAGACCGTAGGCGTCGTCTCGTCACCCGGGCCGTGCCGCTGGCGCTGGTGGCGCTGGTCGCCTTCGTCGTCGGCGTCACCGCCGGCTCCCCCGGCTCGCCGGAAAAGGACGCCGCCGGCCGCTTCGCCGACGCCTGGGCAACGAAGAACTTCAAGGCGATGTACGCGGAGCTGAACGAAGCCTCGCGGGCGCGGGTGAGCCGCAAGGAGTTCGAAGCCGCCTACCGCGAAGCGCAGGAGACGGCGACGGTGCGGGGGATCGAAGCGGGCTCGGCCGGCGACGCGCAGTCGACCGACACGGCCAAGGTCGTCCCGGTCGGGATGACGATCCAGACCGTCGCCTTCGGCAGCGTCGAAGAAGACCTCGACGTCCCCTACGCCGATGGCGGGATCGAATGGGACGAGAGCCTCGTCTTCCCGGGCCTGCGGCCGGGCGAGGAACTTGCCGCCGACGTCGAATTGGCCGAACGGGCGCCGATCCTCGCTCGCGACGGCACGCCGCTGGCCGAAGGCCCGGCCGAAGAACGCGAACACCCGATCGGCAGCGCCGCGATCGACGTCACCGGCGAAGTCGGCGAAGCGCCCGAAGAAGAGTGGCCGGACCTGGCCCGCCACGGGTTCAGCCCGGAAACGCCGGTCGGGATCAGCGGCCTCGAGCGCGCCTTCAACGCCCGGCTCGCCGGTAAGCCCGGCGGCAAGCTTCTGGCGGTCGCCGAAGACGGCTCCAGCGTGCGGACCCTCGCCCAGGGCAAGCCGCAGAAGGGGGCGCCGGTGAAGACGACGATCAACCCCGAACTGCAGGAAGTCGCGGTCTCGGCGCTGGCCGGGCGCGCCGGCGGCGTCGCCGTTCTGGACGCGAAGCGCGGCGACGTCCGCGCCCTCGCCGGGCAGGCCTTCTCCGCCCCCCAGCCCCCCGGCTCGACCTTCAAGATCGTCACCACGACGGCGGCGCTGGAGGCCGGCAAGGTCAGCCTCGACGACGAATTCGAAATCACCAACGGGGTCAACGTCGGCGGCCGCTTCCTCAACAATGCCAACGGCGAGTACTGCGGCGGCACCTTCCGGCAGGCCTTCGCCGAGTCCTGCAACGCGGTCTTCGCGCCGCTCGGGCCGGCGGTCGGCAACGACAAGCTGGTCGAAACGGCGGAAAAGTACGGCTTCAACTCGCCGCCGACCCTCTACGCGCCGCAGATCGTCCGCGAAGTCGAACCCGAGGAATCGACGATCCCGAGCGAAATCGGCGAAGAAATCGACCTCGGCGTCTCCGCGATCGGCCAGGGCGAAGTGCTGGCGACGCCGCTGGAGATGGCGAGCGTCGCCCAAACGGTCGGCAACGACGGCGTGCGGATGCCGACCTCGATCGTCGCCAACAAGAAGCTGCGACCCGACGCCGAACCGGTGCGGGTGATGTCGCCGAAGATCTCGAGCGAACTGACCGAACTGATGATCGGCGTTGTCAGCGAAGGGACCGGCACCGCCGCCGACATCTCCGAGGCGCAGGTCGCCGGCAAGACCGGCACCGCCGAGCTCGGCCCGAAGCCAGGTGAAGAGAACTCCGAAAACCCGGTCCAGATCAAGGACGCCTGGTTCTCCGCCTTCGCGCCGGCGGAAAAGGCGAAGCTGGCGGTCGGGGTGCTGCTGATCGAAGCCGAAGCAGCGGGCGGGGAAGTCGCCGCCCCGATCGCGGCCGAAGTTCTCTCCGCCGGCCTTGGCTAGAGGTCGAGGGTTACTTCGCCCTTTTCTTCGGCGCCTTCGATGTGAAGGGTGAGGGGGCGGTTCTCGGAGGCTTCTTCAGGCAAAAGGAAGATCGCTACTGAGCCCTCGATCGGGCCCTGCTGGGCGGGCGAGTCGAGGACCGGGATCTGTTCTTCGGCTTCCACCGTCCCTTCGAAGGGCAGGGCGAAGATGCTTTCGCTCGGGATCACGTCGTACTCGTTGTCTTCGGCATCGGTGATCGAGAGCGTCGAGGGAAGCTGCTGCGGTTCGTCGCTCTTGTTCTGGATTTCGAAGAAGACGCCGAAATAGGTTTCGCCTTTGGGCGCTTCTTCCTGGCCTTCCAGGTAGGCGGCGTCCTCGGTGTCGTTCGGGTTGAGGTAGCGCGAGAAGGTGACGTTGTACTCCAGCTCGCCCAGCTGCAGGGGCTCGCCCTCGGCGGTCTGCTTGGAGTCGCTCGAGTAGCCGCAGGCGGAGACGCCGACGGTCAGCGCGAGGAGCGCCAGCAGGGCGAAGAGCAAGTAGAGGGTGCGGCGGTCGGGGTGCATCGCGGGCGAGAGTCTATATAGAGGCGGTGGACGCTCGTCAGCCGAGCAGGACGCCCTACGGGATGCCGGTCGCGTAGCGGTTACCGCCGGCTACCGCGATCCGCTTCGCGACGGGCTGGTC
>DASTGL010000203.1:0-2649 GCA_035719145.1 Solirubrobacterales bacterium | reverse complement strand
GGTCGAGGAGATGGTCCGCGAGGCCCTCAGCTGGCGCGTGGCAAACGCCGATCTGCGGCCGATCGTCGCGGTCGCCCGCAACCTCCGCGGGTCCGGCTGGGAGGAGGCGAACAAAGCCGCTGACGACGCGATGCTGGGATGGATCATGGCGGTGCACGCGGCCGACGATGCCGAGGGCCTGATCCGCGACGGCATCGATCTCGAGTTCGGCGTTCGCGCCACCTACGCGATGATCGATTCGATCCTCGCCAACTTCCCGGTCTCCTCCGACGAGGAGGAGATCAACCGGGTCGCCCACCAGTTGGCTCTGCTCCACTGGAACTCGATCTGCTCGGTTCCTCCGGAGGAGGCGCCGCAGAGTCCGCTGGGGAGGAAGTCGCCGGCCGACGCATAGACAGGTTGTCCACTGTCGATAATCTGAGTGGTGTGGCTGCATCGAAATATGTAGCGAGTGACCTGAAGCACCTGATCCACCCGCTGACTGATCACTCGCTGCTGGCGCAGGACGGTCCGCTGGTGATCTCGCAGGGCGAGGGGTGTGAGCTGGTGAGCGAGGACGGCCGCCGCCTGATCGACGGCATGGCGGGCCTGTGGACGGTCAATCTCGGTCATGGCCGTCAAGAGCTGATTGACGCCGCGGTGGCGCAACTGCGGTCGTTGCCCTACGTCTCGACCTTCGGCGGCGTCTCCTCGCAGCCGGCGATCGAGCTCGCCGAGAAGATCGCCGAGCTCGCCCCGCCGGGGATGAGCGGCGTCTTCTTCGTTTCCGGCGGCAGCGAGGCCAACGAGACCGCGATCAAGCTCGCGCGCCGGCACTGGGTCCGCAGCGGCGAGCCGGAGAAGTCGATCGTGCTCGCCCACGAGCGCGGCTACCACGGACTCGCCGGAGTGACTACGACCGCCACCCGCCTGCGGCCCTACCACGGCGACTTCGGCATCGGCGCCCCGGACGTCTTCGAGGTCCCGGCTCCCTACGCCTACCGCTGCGCCGCCGGCACCCCTTGCGATCCCGACACCTGCGCGGTCTGCAGCGGCGAAGCGCTCGAGCAGCGGATCGCCGAGCTCGGTCCCGAGCGGATCGCGGCGGTGATCGTCGAGCCGGTCTTCGGCTCGGGCGGCGTGATCGTGCCGCCGGCCGGCTACCTCCGGCGCCTGCGCGAGATCTGCGACCGGCAGCGGCTGCTGCTGATCGTGGACGAGGTGATCACCGGCTTCGGTCGCACCGGCGCCTGGTTTGCCTGCGAGCACGAAGAGGTGGCTCCGGACCTCCTCACCTTCGCCAAGGGCGTCACCAGCGGCTACGTCCCGCTCGGCGGCGTCATCGTCAGCGACCGCCTCTGGGAAGAGCTACGCGAGCCCGGCGAGGAGCCGGGGATCCTGATGCACGGCTTCACCCACTCGGGCCATCCGGTCGCCTGCGCGGTGGCGCTGGCGAACATCGCGGCGATCGAGCGCGAGGACCTGCTGGCGCGCGTGCGGGAGCTGAGCGAGGTGACCGCGCGGCTGATCGCCCCGCTGCGCGACGACCCGGAAGCGGGGGAGGTCCGTCAGGCCGGGCTGATGGTCGGAATCGAGCTGGTCGCCGACAAGGCGACCCGGGAGCCTTGGCCTGCCAAGGCCGGCCGGGGCCGCCGTGCCGCCGCCGAGGCCCGCGAGCGGGGCCTCCTCACCCGCGCCCTCCTCGACGACATCCTCTGCCTGGCGCCGCCGTTCACGATCTCCGAGCAGATGCTGGGGCGAGCGGTGGAGATCCTCGCGGAGAGCATCGAGGCCACCCGGGACCTCCACCGCTAAGCCCTGCGGACGGCGGTTATTCGAGGTACTTTTCCGCCTGTTCCTTGGCTTCTTCGGCGCCCTTTTCCGCCTGCGCCTTGCCTTCTTCGATGCCCTTTTCAGCTTGCGCTTGGGCTTCTTCGACCTTCTTCTTGGTCTTCTTGTCGAGGTTCTTTTCGACTTCTTCCTTGGCTTCCTGGAGACCCTTTTCGGCCTTCTTCGTCCCTTCCTGGACGGCTTCTTCGGCCTTCTTGGTCCCTTCCTCCACCTGCTGCTTCGCCTGTTCCTTGATCGAGTTGCTTTCGTCGCTGCTGCTGCCGCAGCCGGACCAGACGACGCCGCCGGCACCGATCGCGAGGACGGCGAGGAGCGGGCCGATGGCATGCAGTTTCTTCGTCATGTGAAGTGCTCCTGATCGTTTGCTGATTGCGGTGTTGATTACCTGGGGCAGCTAATCAGTTAACGCACGCGGCAGACTTTTTCCAGCGTCGAATCGATCTGCGGGTGCCCTTCGAAGCTGAACTTGGCCTTGGCGAACGGGAAGGGGACCGCGTTGAAGCCGGTCGGCGCCTCGCAGGCGGCCGAGAGGTAGCTGCGGCGCTTGCCGCCGGCGGTCCAGCGGCGCCCCAACGAGAGGTCGATGTGGGTGATCGAGCCGAAGCCGTTGGCCAGCTTCGGAATCCGCGCCCGCAGCACCGTCCCGAATTCGCCGTCTCGAAGGTGGCCGATCCGCAGCGGCACGACGAGGGTGAAGCGGACCGGGACGCCGCCGAAGAAGTGGAGGAGCAGCGCCGGCTTGCCGGCGCGGCGGCCGTTGAAGGCGAGGATCCTGCCCTTGGCGGTCACCGGCTTGATGCTGCCGAGGGCGATGTCGGC
>DASTGL010000202.1:0-4205 GCA_035719145.1 Solirubrobacterales bacterium | reverse complement strand
ACCAGCATCGAGGCGAGGCCGTAAATGGCATTCGTCGGCCGCCCGTCGCTGGTCCCGATCGACTCGGGCAAGGCGAAGAAGGCGCGGTAGGCGAGGCTGTTGCCGTCGATCAGGAAGAGCTGTGGGGCGTCGGCCATCGGGCGCCCACTTTATGTCTCAGACCTGACCGGTCTCCACCAGCTCGATCAGCACCGCGACCACGGTCGGGTCGAACTGGGTGCCGGCGCAGCGCCGCAGCTCTTCCAGCGCCGCCTCGGTCCCCATCGCCTTGCGGTAGGAGCGCGTCGTCGTCATCGCGCTGAAGGCGTCGCAGCAGGTGACGATGCGGGCCTCGACCGGGATCTCCTCGCCGGCGAGGCCGTCGGGGTAGCCGGAGCCGTCGAAGTCCTCGTGCGAGGCGCGGACGATCCGCCCGACCTCGGCGAGGACGCCGCCGATCCGCTTCAGCATCCGCTCGCCCTCGATCGTGTGCTGCTTCATCACCGCCCACTCGGCGTCGTCGAGCGGCCCTTCCTTGTTGATGATCTCGTTAGGGACGGCGATCTTGCCGACGTCGTGGAGGAGGGCCGCGAACTCGACGTTGCGGCGCTGGTCGAAGCCGAGGCCGAGCCGGTCGCTGACCGCGAGCGAGAGCTCGACGACGCCGCGGCTGTGGCTGCCGGTGTAGGCGTCGTCGGCCTCGACCACGTCGCCGAGCAGCAGCGCGGTGCCTTGGTAGGCCTCGCTCAGCGCCAGCGCCTGGTCGATCCGCGTCTGCCGCTCCCGCGAGAGGATCGCGAGGACGCCCGCGAGGGGGATAACCAGCAGGCAGATCGCCGGACCGGTCGTTATCGCGACGGCGGCGGCGAGCAGGCCGACCGGCGCCAGGGCGGCGTCGAGGCCGTAGACCGGGGCGATCATCCGCAGGATCGCCCCCGGCGGCGTCCCGTCGATCAGGCGGGCGCGGACGGCGGCGGCGGCGAAGTCGAAGGCGAACTGCGCGCCCAGAGCCAGCAGGTAGACCGACCAGGAGTCCCAGGAGAAGACCTGGGCGCCGGCGAGCGAGATCACCAGGGCCGGCCCGACCGCGTGCCAGCAGTCGCCGAAGACGTGGAAGGCGCGGTAGACGCTGGTGCGGCCGCTGGCGAAGTCGATCAGGCGCCCGAGGAGCCAGCTGAGGCTGACGACCAACGGCACTGTCGGCGTCGGCAGGAGGAAAAGCATCGGCACCAGCACCAGCTCGGTCGGGACCGTGTAGCCGTCGGCGATGTCGAACTTGGCCCGGCAGGCGATCACGTATGCGACCGTCAGTGAGACGAGGGGCACGGCTTCCAGCGACCGCGGCGAATCGATCAGCGCGGCCATCCCGAGGGCGACTAGGAGGAACCCGACCCCGGCCGCCCGCTCGACCAGGCGCTCGCGCCCTTCGGCGGCGCTGCGGGCACGCGTGCGGCCGCGAGCGAAGAGCTGCTCGGGCGTCGATGCGGGGCTGGCGGATTCCATGGCGAGGGCGGTCTCTGGGCGAGTCCCCGCTTTACATCGACGTTTTCGTCTTGAGAACTGAGCCGGTTTTCCATTTTTTCCCTGCGAGGCGCCAAAAAAGTGATTAGACACTCGGTCTAACACGGTTCAGTGCAGGGGTTCATGCGCCGATGCCCGGCCCACATAAGCGAACCAGTGAGCTGAATAAGGGCAAACCTGTCGCGAGGCAGGGACGCAAAGTCAGAGGTCTCGCCCGGCGAGACGGCTCGACCACCAGCTTGGTTTCCGACCAGGCTTCTTGGCCTGCGAGAAAGGGAGAAATGCCCGTGAAGTCAGTTCAGAAGCTCATCGCGATCGTCTCGGCAGCGCTTGCCGTCGCGATCGTCTCGGCAGGGGCGGCGCAGGCCTGCAACTACACCGGAGCCCAGCAGGTGTTCAAGCCTTGGGGCGATCAGCACTCCTACGTGCTCGCCCCCGACGGCGGCTTCGAGGCCGGCGGCCAGGGCTGGTCCCTGGGCGGCGGCGCCGGAACCGTCGGAGAAAACGAGCCGTTCGCTCTGGGCGGCGCAGCCGACACCCGCTCGCTGTCGCTGCCGGCCGGCAGCACCGCCGTCAGCCCGCCGATCTGCATGTCGCTCGACACGCCGAGCTTCCGCCTCGTCGCCCGCAACAGCGGCGACCCGAGCTCGGGGCTGCGCGTGGAAGCGACCTACGCCCTGCTCGGGCTGGTCCGCACGAAGACCGTCAGCACCGTCTACGGCGGCTCGACCTGGGCGCCCTCGCAGCAGATGTCGACGGTGCTCAGCCTCTCCACCATCGTCGGCACCGTGATCCCGAGCGCGATCCAGATCCGCATCACCCCGCTCGGCAGCGGCGGCCACTGGCAGGTAGACGACCTCTACATCGACCCCTTCGCCCGCCACTGACTCCCAGAAGCGCCCGTCCCCAGAGCCTGCGCGAGGTCAGCAACGACCCGCGCGGGCTCTTCTTCGATCTGCGTGTCGGTGAAGCGGAGGACGGCGTAGCCGCGCTGCCGCAGGTCGAGGTCGCGGGCATGGTCCTCCTCGAAGGAGACCGAGCCGCGGTGGTAGAGGTAAGAGTCCGTTTCGACGATCACGCGCTGCTCGCGCCAGCGGAAGTCGATCTCGTGGCGGCCGAGCTTGACGTTGGTCTCCGGCAGCGGCAGGTTGTTGTTAGCAACGAGAGCGAAGAAGTCTTCCTCTAGGTCCGAGCGAGCGCGGCGGCCCTCGGTGCCTTCGAGGCGGATTCCTTTGAGCTCCGCTTGGCGCTTCGCGCGGCGAAAGAGGTGGGGAGCGACGGTGCCATCGAGGTCCTCGATCGTGCGCTGGATCGTGGTGACGGGGATGTTGTGCCGGTAGGTGGTCAGGAGCCGCCTCCCTCGCCCTCCTTCTTGATCTGGGTAGGAGGGCGAGGGAGACGGCTCCCGGGAGGTTGAGAGGGAGGGGCAACGGTGGAGGTGGATGCCGCGCTGGGCAGCGCGGCCGGAGGTCGAGGCAACCGAGACGTGGATGGACCCTTCGATGGGTTTGAGGAGATTCCATAGCGCTGCAGCGGAGTGGTGGCTCAAGACCGCTCCGTCGCCACAAGTGAGCACGGCAGCCATCCAGCGCCCATGCCAACTCGGGGCGCGGTGACCAACCGCGTAAACGCCGCGGTGGAGGCGGTGGAGTTGTCCCTTCGCGACCCGCGTCGACGCCCCGCGGCGTCCCAATCCCGCCTCTTCGAGCTGCCGCAACGTCACGACGCCGTGCTGGCGAGAAGCGATCCGCGCGATCGCAGAGTCGGCCGTGTCGCTTTTGTCTCCCACCAGGAGACAAAGTCGACAGGGCCCTTGGACTCGCCCCCTTACCTGCTGCTGCTTGTCGCTACGAGCGGCTTCGAAATAAGCGCGCGGCTGGGCGGAACGGGTGGCTCGGGTTCTGCACCCAACGCTGGAGGCTGCCACGCACGCCGCTCAAGGAGACGTTTGAGCGACCTGGGAAATCGACTACGAGGCTTCCCTTCAAGCGGCCCATTTGACCTTTCTTGCGTTCGAAGCGAGCGGAGCCGGTGAACGGCTTCGGTGGCTTCAACCGCGCGCTCTGGTTCGGGACGTCGAAGTCAAACGCGCCGGGCCCCGCGCTTGCTTCTACACCGCGCTCTATCTCCAGCCCTTCGCGTCGTTCTTCGATCGAGGCACCGAAGCGCGAGGGCCTCGTGGGCGAGTTCTTGGTGGCTTCGAATCTCAGACGGCCAACGTGCAACCGGCGCTGCATCGTCAGTTGCGCTCCTGGGGAATGACCGCCAATCCCTTCGCTTAAACCGCCACCTCCGCAGACCAGGCTTATCTGCAATCGAGCTTCGCCACGGGCCCGGGTGCTGTGCGCTTCGGTGTAGCCCTGCTCGCCCCTGAAATCGAACCGACCTTCGTAGAACCCGGATTCGATTTCGACCGGTGGCGAGTCACATGCGGACCCTTCGAGTCGCGGTTTGCCGCTGGGCACAAAGTGGAGGTCGATCGAGCCGAGCTTGCCGAGTTCGGCAGAGACGGTCGTTTCCGTTACCTGCACGCCCTTCCGTGCGAAGTAGACGGCCCCACTTCCCTTCCGCCCGACGAAAAGGACGATCCCGTCGTGCTGGCCGCGAGGATCGCCGTCAAATGCGATCGCGTGGACCCAGTAGCCGTTGCTCGCTTCCAGCCGAAAGCCGCCGGGTGCGTATGCGGCTGCCGCAGCCACGGGCGC
>DASTGL010000201.1:0-10812 GCA_035719145.1 Solirubrobacterales bacterium | reverse complement strand
GGAGATGAAGGCGGTGCCGCCGGGGAGGACGCGGCCGTCGGCGGTGGGGACGTGGGTATGGGTGCCGAGGACGGCGGCGACCTGGCCGTCGAGGTGCCAGCCCATCGCCACCTTCTCGCTGGTCACTTCGGCGTGGAAGTCGACGATCACCGCGTCCTGCTCGTGGTGGGCGAGGATCGAGTCGACGGTGTCGAAGGGGGAGCGGGCGACGCGCAGGCCGACGCCGCCGCTGAGGTTGACGACGCGGACCCGCATCCCGCCGACCTCGACCACGGTGTGGCCGCGGCCGGGGTTGCCCTGCGGGTAGTTGGCGGGGCGGATGACTCGCTCGGAGCTTTCGAGGAACTCGTAGGCCTCGCGGTGGCGGTAGACGTGGTTGCCGCTGGTGATGACGTCGCAGCCGGCGCCGAAGAGGTCGTTGGCGGTGCGCTCGGTGATGCCCATGCCGCCGGCCGAGTTCTCGCCGTTGACGATCACCAGGTCGGGCGCGTAGCGCTCGCGCAGCTGCGGCATCGTCTCCCGCAGCCCTTGGCGGCCGGGGCTGCCGACCACGTCGCCGATGTGTAGAACCCGCATCCCGGCGAGACCCTATCTGCGAGATTGAAGGTGGTGGTAGATCCGGCGCAGAGGGAAGCGATCCTGAAGCGGGCGCTGAGGTATCCGTACGCGACTCCCCAGCGCTCCTACCTCTACCGCGGGGGGCGGGCCGAACAGCTGCCGGAGGACTTCGACCGCGCCAGCCGCACGCCGCTCCTCTCCTACGGGGCGAACGCCGCGCCGGAGGCGCTGGCGCTGAAGCTCGCTTCACTCCCCGGCGTGCCGTTGCCGGTCGTGCGCACGGAGCTGCAGGACTTCGACGTCGTCTACTCGGCTCACGTCTCGCCCTACGGCGCGGTGCCGGCGACCCTGCTCGAGAGCCCTGGCACCGTCGCCCCGGTCTTCGTCCTTCACCCGACCGCGGAGCAGCACGCCCTCCTGACCGCTACCGAGCTGAACTACGACCTCGTCCGGATCGGCAGCGTCCAGGCCTACCGCAGCAAACACGGCTGCCTTGAACTCGACGGCTCGCCGATCGCCCTGGCTGCCGTCCGCTCCCGCGGCCGCGTCCTGCCCGAGCTCGCCCAACCAGCGGTGCTCGAACGAGTGCGCGCCGAGCTTCAGCCGCGGCTGTCGCTCGAGGAGTTCATCCACGACTGCATCGAGCGCGGCGGGATCAAACCGCTGCGAATCGGCGCAGGGCGAACCGGGCGATGAGCCCGTAGGCGAGGGCGAGGATCGTCAGGTGCAGCAGCGGCGCCCCGATCCCCGGGCCGGTCTCGTCGATCGCCGCGGTGATCGCCTCCAGCGCCGGCTTGAAGGGGAAGAGGGCGGTGACATAGCGGATCGCGTCGAAGACCCCGGGGCTGACGGCGCCGGAGGGGACGAGCGAGAGGAAGGCGATCGGCAGGGTGAGCATGAAGGCGAGCAGGGAGACCGCGCGCACCTCTCGGGCCGCGGCCCCGAGCGCCGCCCCGGCCGCGCCGAGGGCGGCGCCGGAGAAGAGGATCGCGACCAGCCAGAGACCGATCCGGCCGAGTTCGAGCGGGACGAAGAACTGCATCCCGAGCAGCATCAGCATGGTGACGACGAGACCGACGGCCATCCCCAGCAGGACCTTCTCGCCGAGCAGGCCGGCGGTCGAGACGAGGCCTCGGGTCAGCCGCGGGAAGGCGTTCTCCTCCCGCTCCAGCGCCAGCGAGCCGGCGACGAGGAGGACGACGACGAAGGCCAGGGTGAAGGTCGCGGCGACGGCGATCGCGAAGATTTCCAGCGGCGGGCTCTCGCCGCCGACCACGACCTTGTCGACCTTGATCGGCTGGGCGAGGCGGGCGATCAGGGGCTTGGCGACATCGAGGTTGTCGCGCGCCTGCGCGGCGAAGTTGGTCACTTCCTTCAGCGACGGCTGCAGCCCCTTCGGCAGCGCCGGCGTCACCGCTTCGAGGATTTTCGCGCTCGCCCGCAGGCCGAGGATCGGGAAGCTGCCGCCGAGCGCCTTGAACTCGCCGCCGTTGACGATCAGGTCCAGGTAGCGGCCGCCTTCGGAGCCGATCCGCCGCGCCACCGCCAGGTTCGCCTGCGCCAGCAGGCTGGTGATCCGGTCGTCGACCAGTTCGGCCTTGACCGCGTTTTCCTCGTTGACGAGGACTTCGACTTCGGGCACCCCGGGGGTGAGGGTCGAGAGCGAGTTGATCTTGTTGACGAGGTTGGCGGGGAGGATCAGCGCCGCGAGCGCATCGCCCGACTTCACCTTGTCTTCGGCCTCGGCCCGGTCGGCGACGAAGACGCATTCGACCCGGCCGCAGATCCGCCCCTTGACGTTGGCCGAGGGCAGCTGCGCGCCGCCGACCGTGATCCGGGTCCCCGCCGGCACTTCGTTCAGGAAGGCGACCCGCGGCTTTTCCGGCCCGCGCGAGATCGCGAAGCCGACCAGGACCGCGATCAGGATCGGGTAGACGACCAGCAGCACCGCCTGCAGGGGCGAGCGGCGGAGGATCTGCAGGTCCTTCAGCAGCAGCCAGCGGACGCCGCCCATCAGTGGCCCCGGTGGTGCAGGTAGGCGACGAAGGCGGTCTCGAAGTCGCGGTCGGCGGCCTCGGGGGCCTCGCGCCGCACCGCCTCGCGCAGCTCGGCCGGCGGGCCGTCGAAGAGCGCCTCGCCGTCGGCGAGGACCAGGAGGCGGCCGCCGTAGCGCTCGGCCTCCTGGATGTCGTGGGTGGAGAAGATGACGGTGGTGCCCCGATCGGCGAGGGCCGAGACGAACTCCCAGAGGCGCGAGCGCTGCCGCGGGTCGAGGCCGACGCTGGGCTCGTCGAGCAGCAGCACCGCCGGCCGCGAGAGCAGCCCGATCGCGATGTTGATCCGCTGCTGGTTGCCGCCGGAGAGCCGAGCCACGATCTCCCCCCGCCGCTCCCCCAACCCGGTCAGCTCCAACATCTCCTCCGTCGAGGCCCGAGGATCCTCATGCCCCTCCAGCCGAGCAAACAGCAACAGGTTCTCCTCCACCGTCAACCGCCGATAAAGCGCCGCTTGCTGAGGCACCCACCCGACCTCGCCGCCGGTGGAACTGACCTCCCCCTCATCAGGCTTGGAGATCCCAGCCAGAATCGAGAGCAGCGTCGTCTTCCCAGCCCCATTAGGACCAATCACCGCCACCTGTTCCCCAGGAGATGCTTTAAAGGAGACGCCGCGCAGCGCTTCCCTGCTGCCGAACCTCTTGACGACGCCCGTGGCCTCCACGGCCGGACAAGCTACTGCCCTTCCCTAGACTCCGAGCTGATGGCTTTCCCCGCAACGCGCATGCGCCGCATGCGCCGCACCGACACTCTGCGCGGCCTGGTCCGCGAGACCGAGCTCTCACCGTCGCACCTGATCCAACCGGCGTTCGTGATCGCCGGCGAGGACGTGCGCGAGGAGGTCCCCTCGATGCCGGGCATCGAGCGCTTCTCGATCTCGCACCTGGTCGAGGAGGCGGGGGAGATCGCCGCGGCGGGCATCGGCGCCCTGATGCTGTTCGGCATCCCGGCGGCCAAGGACGAGGCGGGGTCCGGCGCCTACGACGACGAGGGTGTCGTGCAGATGGCGGTGCGGGCGCTGAAGGAGGCGCATCCCGACCTGGTGGTGATGACCGACGTCTGCCTCTGCGAGTACACCTCGCACGGCCACTGCGGGGTGATCCGCGACGGCAGCTCCGAGGTCGACAACGACGTCACCGTCGAGCTGCTGGCGAAAACCGCGATCTCCCACGCCCTCGCCGGCGCCGACGCGGTCGCGCCCAGCGACATGATGGACGGCCGGATCGGCTCGATCCGCTTCCAGCTCGACGAGGAGGGCCACTCCGACGTGCCGATCGTCGCCTACAGCGCCAAGTACGCCTCGGCCTTTTACGGGCCGTTCCGGGACGCAGCCGAGTCGACGCCGCAGCACGGCAACCGGCGCGGCTACCAGATGGACCCGGCCAACGCCGCCGAAGCGGTGCGCGAGGCCGAGCTCGACCTCGAGGAGGGCGCCGACATGCTGATGGTGAAGCCGGCGCTCCCTTACCTGGACGTCGTGCGGCGGGTCAAAGAGGCGACCGGGGCTCCCGTCGCCGCCTACCACGTCTCCGGCGAGTACTCGATGCTGAAGGCCGCCGCCGCCAACGGCTGGATCGACGAGCGTGCCGCCGTGGTCGAGACGCTGACCTCGATCCGCCGCGCCGGCGCCGACGCGATCGTCACCTACTACGCGAAGGAGGCCGCGGCATGGCTTCGGTGAAAGTGCCGCAGTCGAAGGCGCGCAGCCGCAAGGGCGGCTCGGCGATCCCCCTCGACGAGACCGACAAGCGGCTGATGAACCTGCTGCAGTCGAGCTTCCCGCTCGACCCCGAGCCGTTCGCCCTCGTTGCCTCCGAGGCCGAGCTCGACCTCGACGACGTCCTCGCCCGCACCCAGCGCCTGCTCGACGGCCGGATCATCCGCGAGATCACGCCGATCTTCGACACCCGCGCGCTCGGGTACGAGTCGATGCTGGTGGCGGCGAAAGTCGACTCCGAGCACCCACAGCGGGCGGCCCAGATCGTCAACGCCCATCCGGGCGTCTCGCACAATTACCTGCGCACCCACGAGTTCAACCTCTGGTTCACGATCGCCACCCCGCCCGACTCCGAGCTCGGGCTCAAAGGCACGCTGGAAGCGCTGATGGAGGAGACCGGGGCGGAGTCGATGCGCGAACTGCCGACCCTGACCCTGTTCAAAATCAACATGAACCTGGAGATGGAGAAGGGGACCGAGGCGCTGGCGGCGCCGGTCGAAGCGGCGCCTCCGCGCGAGCTCGAACCGCAGCCCTACGACGAGAACGACATCGCCCTGATCAAGGTGTTGCAGGGGCCGATGGAGGCAGTCGCCCGCCCCTACGACGCGGCGGCGCAGGAGCTCGGGATCTCGACCGAGGAGCTGCTCGATCGCCTGCGCTCGATGATCGACCGCAAGATCCTCCGCCGGGTCGCGGCGATCCTCTTCCACCGCCGCGCCGGCTTCTCGGCCAACGGGATGGGCGTCTGGAAGGTGCCGGAGGACCAGATCCTCGAGGTCGGCGGCCGTATGGCTTCCTTCCGCGGCATCTCCCATTGCTACCAGCGGCCGACCTACGAGGACTGGCCCTACAGCGTCTTCACGATGGCCCACGGCCGCTCGAAGGAAGAGTGCGACGCGGTCCTCGACGCGATCGCCGCCGAGTGCGGGATGGGCCCCGACGACCGCGCCACCCTCTACTCCTCGACCGAGTACAAGAAGATCCGCCTCCACTACTTCACCGAGGACTACGCCCGCTGGGAAGCGGAACATTCGTAGGCCCCAGTTGACGGGCAACCTCTTCGATCGCGCGCAGCAGGTCCTCCCGGGCGGGGTGAACTCGCCGGTCCGGGCGATGCGGCAGATCGGTCGCGATCCGGTTTTCATCGACCGGGCCGAAGGTTGCTGGCTGTTCGACGTCGAGGGCAATCGCTACGTCGACTGGATCGGCTCCTGGGGGCCGATGATCCTCGGCCACGCCGAGCCGGCGGTGACGGCGGCGGTGATCGAAGCCGCCAAGCGGGGGACGAGCTTCGGCGCCGCGACTCTGGCCGAGGTCCGGCTTGCCGAGGAGGTCGCGGCGCGGATGCCCTCGGTGGAGATGGTGCGGATGACCAGCTCCGGGACCGAGGCGGCGATGAGCGCCGTGCGGTTGGCGCGGGCGGTGACGGGGCGCGAGGTCGTGGTCAAGTTCGCCGGCGCCTACCACGGCCACTCCGACGGGTTGCTCGCCGACGCCGGCTCCGGCCTGGCGACCCTGGGCGTGCCGGGCAGCCCCGGGGTGACCGCGGCGCAGGCGGCGCTGACGGTGGTGGTCCCGTGGAACGACCGCGAGGCGGTCAGCCGGGCGCTCAAAGAGCACGAGGTCGCGGCGCTGCTGGCCGAGCCGATCGCGGCGAACATGGGCGTCGTCCCGCCAGCGGACGGCTTCCTCGAGTTCCTCCGCAAGGCCACCCGGGAGGCGGGGGCGCTGCTCGTCTTCGACGAGGTGATCACCGGCTTCCGCGTCGCCCGCGGCGGGGCGCAGGAACTGCTCGGGGTCGAACCGGACCTGACGGTGATGGGAAAGGTGATCGGCGGCGGCCTTCCCGCCGCGGCCTACGGCGGCCCGCGCGAACACATGGAACGGATCGCCCCGGCCGGCGACGTCTACCAAGCGGGCACGCTTTCCGGGAATCCGCTCGCGGTCGCGGCGGGTCTGGCGACGCTGGAGCAGCTCGACGCCGCGGCCTACGAGCGCCTGGGAGAGCTGACTGACCGCCTGGCTGCCGGCTTCGAACAGCTGGCGGCGGACCGCCCCCTCCAGGTCACGAAGGCGCCCGGCCTCGTCACCCTCTTCTTCAGTCCGGTTCCGGTCACCGACTTCGCCACCGCGACCGCCTGCGACGTCGAGACCCACGCCCGCTTCTGCCGCGCTCTACTCGACCGCGGCATCTACCCGCCCCCGGCCCAGTACGAGGCCTGGTTCGTCTCCCTCGCCCACGACGAGGCGACGATCGACCGGACGCTGGCGGCTGCCGCCGAAGCCCTCGAAGAGGCCCTCGCCTAAGTCGTGGTTCCTTACGGACCTATGTCGACCGAAAGGAACCACGCGATCGGGGGGAACCCGCTCCAGGCGCTCGCGGATCAGCTGCGCGCCGAGGAGACGCCGATCTCACCGCACGTGATCGACCCGGCCGAGGCTTCGCAGCTCGGCGAGCTGGCCGGCGGCGGCGAGTACGCGCTGGTGGTCGAGGCGGTCCGCGAGGGTTACCTCCTCCACTACGAGGAGCCGCGCCTGCTCGCCGGCCACGACTCCGACCTCGCCCTGCTCGCCGGCGACTACCTCTACGCGCTCGGCCTCGACCGCCTCGCCGCCCTCGAAGACACCCGCGCCGTCGCCGTCCTCTCCGACCTGATCAGCGACTGCGCCCGCCTCCAGGTGGAAGGCGAAATCGCCCCGATCGAGAACCTCTGGCGGCAGGCAGCGGAGGAGATCGGGTCGACTTCCGGGAAAGACGGCGGAAGTGTGACGCAAGTCACAGCCCCCAATCAATAGACTTCGGAGCCCCTTTGCGGACCAACTGTGGCTGACGACGCGAGACAGGAGAACGGGGTCCAGGAGCCCCCGATACAGGAGCGGGCGAAGCCCGACCCGCCCGGCTATTTCGAGGGCGAGTCGATGACGCGCCGCCGCGCCTTCACGGTCGGCTCCCAGGCGCTTGGCGGGCTCGCTGCCGCCGGGATCATCCTGCCCGCGGTCGGCTTCGCGGTCGCCCCGATCTTCCACCGCGGCAAGGAGCGCTGGGAGGCGGTCGGACCGGTCTCCGACTTCGTCGAAGACACCTACCGCCAGGTCGTCTTCACCGAAACCGAGGGGATCGGCGACGCCGGCAAGACCACCGCCTACGTGCGCAAGAGCTCCGAAGAACTGGGCGAGGAACCGGGCCAGTTCATTGCCGTCTCCAACCGCTGCGCCCACCTCGGCTGCCCGGTCCGCTTCTCCGAGGCCGCCGGCAACTTCATCTGCCCCTGCCACGGCGGCGTTTACGACTTCCAGGGCAAGCGGATCGGCGGCCCGCCGGTGCGCCCGCTCGACCACTTCCAGACCCGCGTCCGCAAGGGCCAGGTCGAGCTCGGCCCGCGCTACAGCGTCACCAACCACCTCGAACCGGTCCGCGCCCGCGACCCCGGCGAGTTCACCGGCGGGATCTGGGAATACCTCTACCCGCCGCGACCCTCTACCTTCCCGGCGCCCTGATGCCGAGCTTCCCGAAACCCAAGATCCCCGACGCGGTCGTGCCGCCGCCGCTGCGCAAACCGGCGAAGCCGGGAACTGGCGGCACCCCGAAGGGGCAGGCGCCGACCGACCTGAAGACGGCCCCGCCGGAGCGCCCGAGCCACGGCGACAAACTGCTCGACCGCGGCAAAGAGGCGCCGATCGACGCTCTCGGCTGGGTCGACCAGCGGATGGCCGCCAGCGGTTTCCTCACCGGCATGCTCTACCGCAAGGTGCCAAAAGGGACCAACTGGTTCTACACGCTCGGCTCGGCGACGCTCTTCGCCTTCGTCGTCCAGGCCGTGACCGGCGTCTTCCTGGCGATGTACTACACGCCTTCGGCGACCCAGGCCTACTCCTCGATCGCCCACATCAACAACGACGTCCCGCTCGGCCAGTTCGTCCACGGCATGCACAAGTGGGGCGCCAGCGTGATGGTGATCCTGATCTTCCTCCACATGGGGAGGACCTTCTTCTTCGGCGCCTACAAGTACCCGCGCGAGCTCAACTGGGTGATCGGCGTGGTCCTGCTGATCCTGACGATGACGATGGCCTTCACCGGCTACCTGCTGCCGTTCGACCAGCGCTCCTACTGGGCCTCGATCGTCGGCATCAACATCAACGGCACCGGGCCGGTGGTGGGCCCGTACCTGAGCGACTTCCTCCGCGCCGGGCCCGAGGTGGGGGCGACCACGCTCGCCCGCTTCTACGCGATCCACATGCTGCTCGTGCCCGGGGCGATCATCGCCCTGATCGGCGCCCACATGTACCTCGTGGTCAAGCTCGGCACGACGGCGCCGCCGTGGATCAAGGCCGACCGCCCGAAAGGCGCCTCACCCCTGGCCCAGCTCGACGCCGGCGCCAACGGCAACGGCAACGGCCGCGTCAACGGTCACCGCGTCGACGGCTCGCCGGTGTCCGGTGAGGGCGGCAACGGAGCTGCGTCTTGAAGCCGCAGGACAAGCAGTCCTACCTCGAGGAATACGAGCTTCTGAAGAAGAAGGGGAAGCCGTTCTTCCCCTACGCGGTGATGAAGGACTCGGTGATGGCGCTGATCGTCGTTGGCGTGATCATCGCGATGTCGCTGATCCTCGGCGCCGAGCAGGGCCCGAAGGCCGATCCGACCACCACCACCTACGTGCCGCGCCCCGAGTGGTACTTCTTCTTCCTCTTCGAGCTCCTGCGCGTGATCAAGCCGCCGGAGCTGGTCCCGATCGCGACGATCGGGATCCCGACGATCTGCATGGTCCTGCTCCTGCTGCTGCCGTTCTACGACCGCGGCCCGGAGCGGCGCCCCGATCGCCGGCCGATCGCCACCACCGCCGGCTGCCTGACGATCATCGCGATGGGCTACCTCACCTACCTCGGCGCCACCGGCGGCTCGCCGACCGAGATCGACATGAAGGTCGCGCCGCAATACGAGAAAGGCAAGGAGGTCGTGGCCGGAGCCGGCTGCCTGGCCTGTCACAAGCTGGGCGAGAACGGAAACAACGGGCCGGGCCCGGAACTGACCCACATCGCCGCCCGGATCCCCCGGGCTGCGATCATTCGCTCGGTCGAAATCGGGCCGGGCATCATGCCCTCCTTCCGCGAACTGCCGCCGCAGAAGATCGAACAGCTCGCCGACTTCCTGTCCTCGCTCGACTAGATAGGGCGGCCGGGACGGGGCCGGGCCCCGAATCCCATGGACACGATCAACGACAACCGCCACTCGCCCGACTTCGCCGGGCAGGTCAACCGCATGTTCGACCGTGTCGCCGGCCGCTACGACGCGCTCAACTCGCTGATGACGGCCGGGCTGCACCACCGCTGGCGCGAGCGCGCCGCCTCGCGGGCTGAGCTGCATCCGGGCGACTCCGCGCTCGACGTCTGCTGCGGAACCGGCGACCTCGCCCTCGAGCTGGCGGCGCGGGTCACCCCCGGCGGCCACGTCACCGGCTGCGACTTCTCCGAGCCGATGCTCGACCTGGCGCGCGAGAAGGCGGCGGGGCGCCGCGCCGACGGGGTTCGCTTCGAATGGGCCGACGCGCTGGAGCTGCCTTACGACAGCGAACGCTTCGACGCGGTCACGGTCGGCTTCGGCGTCCGCAACCTCGCCGACCTCGACCGCGGCCTGCGCGAGATGACCCGGGTGTTGAAGCCGGGCGGCCGCCTCGTCATCCTCGAGATCACCCAGCCGACCCGGCCGCCGCTCTCGCTCTTCTTCTCGCTCTGGTTCGACCGGATCGTGCCGCTGCTCGGCGCCTTCTCCAGCAACCCCGAGGCCTACGCCTACCTGCCCGAGTCCGTGCGCAGCTTCCCGGATCCCCACGGCCTCGCCGAGAAGATGGCCGGCGCCGGTCTCCGGGGGATCCGCTACACGGTGCTGGCCGGAGGGATCATCGCGATCCACTCCGGCACCCGGGCATGACCCGTCCCTCCTCGGTGCCGCCGCCGGTGACGGCGGTCCTCGACGCCTCCAGCCGCTGGCTCCCCGCCCGCCTCGCCGCGGCCGAGGAGCTGCTGCGGGCTGCGGTCGCCGGCCCCGGCGAGACCCTCGGCGAGGACGCCGCGGCGACGCTGGAGGCGGGCGGCAAGCGGCTGCGGCCGATGCTCGTCCTCCTCTGCGCGGGGCCGGACGGGGGGGAGGGGGCGGTGCGCGCCGCCGCCGCGATCGAGCTGATCCACATGGCGACGCTGGTCCACGACGACGTCCTCGACGCCGCCGCCGTCCGCCGACACGTCCCGACGGTCAACGCCCTGTGGGGCAACCAGGCGAGCATCCTCCTGGGCGACTACCTGTTCACGCACGCCTTCCACCTGTCGGCCACGCTGGGCGACGCCCGCGCCTGCCGGATCATCGGCGCATCGACCAACCGCGTCTGCGAGGGCGAGCTGCGCCAGGGGCTGGAGCGCGGCAACCTGGAGCTGAGCGAAGAGGACTATTTCGAGATCATCGAGGGCAAAACAGCGGAATTGATTGCCTGC
>DASTGL010000200.1:0-5886 GCA_035719145.1 Solirubrobacterales bacterium | reverse complement strand
AGCACGGCCGGGTGGGTGATCCTCAGCCGAGAGCGCCCTGCAGACCTGATCGGCGCTCTTGATCAGGACTTCGATCTCGTCTCACGTCTCAACGAACAGCGAGACCGGGAGTGGACCTGGGCAGACGTGCTGGCGCACGCGATGGCTCCACTGCAGCGCGCCAGCTCTTCTATCCGCCAGGGACGGAATCTGGAGGACCAAGTCGAAGAAGTCATTCAGCGGGTGGGTCTCCCTTTCGTAGCCCGCACCCGGTTTCAGGGACGAGCTGGCGATTCTGCACCTGCCGACTTCAGCATCCCTGCCGGTGGCGAGGATGCCCTGGTCGCAGTAGGAGTCAAGGGGTTCGACTCAACCGGAAGCAAGCTGACCGACGCTCGGCGCGAGATCGAGGAGATGGTGAAGGTAAAAACGTCGAACCAATTCATCTTCGCGATCGTGGATGGGCAAGGGTGGATCAGGCGGCAGAACGACCTCAGGCAGATCCACGCTCTATGGGTGCGCCGAGAGATAGACGGCCTCTTCAACCAGCATTCGCTGCCTGAGTTCGAGATCTCCCTGCGGGCCGCCGGGCGACGGGTCGATCTTCTGCCCTAGTTCTGGTTCAGCTCGAGCGCTGAGTCTCCGTCACCTGGGTCGGGTCTTCGGCTGACTGGAAGCCGGCTCTGAACACCGACCAGCGCTTGCAGATGGAGCCGGCGAGGAGGAGGGTGCCGCCGGCCATCGAGAGGAGGCTGCGGCGGCGGTTGCTCATGCGGAGGGGGAAGTCGGGGTCGCTGGCGACGAAGGCTGCGGCTCCGGCGGCGGTGCAGGCGCGGGCTGCTTTCTGGAACTTGCCGGCTTTGCCCTGCTTGTAGGAGTCGGCGAGCGGGCCTAGGCGCTTGTGCATCAGGGCAGTGATCCCCTCCTCGGCTAGCGCGGCGAGGACGCCGAGACGGCGGGCCGGCTCGGCTTCGTCGGCGGGGACGGTCAGCATCGCCGCGCCGGCGGCGCTCGCCGTGGCGCTGGCGGCGAAGACGAAGGGCATCTCGGTCCGCGCCTCCGACCAGGCCGGGATCGCGCTGTGGGTGACGAGAGCGGCGGTGTAGGTCGCGAGCGGGGCGCCGAGGGCGGCGGCGAGCACCTCGGGGGCGCCGCCGCGGCGGTCCTCGTCGAGCAGGTTGAGGCCGGCGGCGAGGGTGGTGGCGCCGCCGTTGGCGAGCAGGATCCAGGCGCCGACGTTCATCGGCGAGGTGATCTTGAAAACGCGGAGCATGTTGAGGAACCGGCTCGGTTTGCCGAGGTCTTTGATCAGCAGCAGCGGGCTGACGGTTACGCCGACGAAGGCGCCCGCCCAGGCGCGGCGGGCCAGCGCTGGGCGGCCGGCGAAGGTCGCCGTCGCGGCGAGGACGGCCGAGGCGCCCGCCAGGCCGCCGAAGAAGAAGTAGAAGGGGATCTCCGGCTTCCAGACCGGCGGCTTGACGATCGGCCGGCCGTAGTAGGTGGTCGGCTTCTCGCGCGGGACCATCCGCTCTTCGCGGGAGCGGGGCTTGCCGCGACCGCCGTGGACGTTGGTCCCCTCGCCGCTGACCGAGTCGTGGACGTCGCCGCTCATCCGCGCCTCCCGATGAAGCCGGCGGCGATCCCCGCCACCATCGTCACCGCCGCCGCCCCGGCCGCCTTCCAGACCGAGCCGGCGAAGCGGGTCGGGACCACCGGGTCGGGCGGCAGCCGGTAGGTCTCCGGCTCGTCCAGCAGGAGGAAGAAGGCGCCGAAGCCGCCGACCCCGTCGTCGGGATCCTCGCCGTAGAGCCGCGCCTCGCTCCGCCCCCGCTCGTGCAGAACCTCGACCCGCTCGGCCGCCCGCTCGCGCAGCTCGTCGAGCTCGCCGAACTGGATCGAATCGGTCGGGCACGCCTGGGCGCAGGCCGGTTCCATGTCCCCCTGCAGGCGGTCGTAACACATCGTGCACTTCCAGACACGGCCGTCGCCCTCGCGCTGGTCGAGCACCCCGAACGGGCAGGAGACGACGCAGTAACCGCAGCCGTTGCAGATGTCCTCCTGCACGACCACGGTCCCGAACTCGGTGCGGAAGAGCGAGCCGGTCGGGCAGGCGTCGAGGCAGCCGGCCTCGGTGCAGTGCTTGCAGACGTCCGAGCTCATCAGCCAGCGGAAGCCGTCCTCGTCGCGGTGGGGATCGAGCCCCTGCTCGACCAGGTTCTGGCGCGCCGCCTCGGCGACGAGGTCGTCGGGCGCCCCGTCCTCGACCCCGACCGGCAGCTTCTGCTCGATGAAGGCGACGTGGCGCCAGCGGTTGGCGCCGAGTTCGCCGCTGTTGTCGTAGCTCTCGCCCGTGAAGCCCTGGTTGTCGGAGGGGACTTTGTTCCACTCCTTGCAGGCGACCTCGCAGGCCTTGCAGCCGATGCAGACCGAGGTGTCGGTGAAGAAGCCGACCCGCGGCTTGGCCTCCTCGCCGTAGGTGTCCGGCCAGGCCGGGGTGTCGAGGTCGAGGACGCGGCCCGCCATCAGGCCCCCTCCCCCGCGCGCACCCGGTGCGCGGCGACGAACTTCGGCAGGTCCGCCCCGCGCGGGCGCCGCCCCGGCTGGATGTCGCAGCTTGCCGCCTTGACCTCCTGGATGTGGACGTTGGGGTCGAGGACGAAGGCGAAGAGGTCGTTGGCGGAGTCGCCGGTGCTGATCCCCTTGTTGCCCCAGTGGTAGGGCAGCCCGACCTGGTGCATCGTCCGCCCGTCGACCCGCAGCGGCTTGATCCGCTCGGTCACCATCACCCGCGCCTCGATCGCCGTGCGGGCGGTGAGGATCGTCGCCCAGCCGCCGTGCTCGAGCCCGCGCTCGCGCGCCAGCTCGGGGCTGACCTCGCAGAAGAACTCCGGCTGCAGCTCGGAGAGGAGCGGCAACGTGCGGCTCATCCCGCCGGCGGTGTGATGCTCGGTCAGCCGGTAGCTCGTAACCACGAACGGGTAAGCCTCCGAGCCGGGCTCCTCGCCGGACGGGTTGATCGGGTTCTCCGGCCGGTTGTACTCGTCGCGGACCGGGTTCGAGCGCTGTTTGTAGAGCGGGTTCGGGAAGGGCGACTCGCGCGGCTCGTAATGGGTCGGGAAGGGACCGTCGACGATCCCGTTCGGCGCGTAGAGCCAGGCGCGGCCATCCCCCTGCATGATGAACGGCTCGTCGCCGCGCAGCGCTTCCTGGGCTTTCGCGCCTTCTTCGGGCACGTAGTCGGGCGCCTTGTCCGGGGTGAAGTCGGGGACGTCGGCGCCGGTCCATTCTTCTTTGCCCGTGTCCCACCAGACGTATTTCTTGCGCTCCGACCAGGGCTTGCCGTCGGGGTCGGCGGAGGCGCGGTTGTAGAGGATGCGCCGGTTCATCGGCCAGGCCCAGGCCCACTCGGCCGCCACCCAGTCCTGCTCGGCGGCCGGCTTGCGTTTGGCCGGCTGGTTGGCGCCGCCCTTGTAGCAGCCGGCGTAGATCCAGCAGCCGCAGGTGGTCGAGCCGTCGTCCTTCAGCGGCAGGTAATCCGCGAGCGGCTCTTTCTCGGCGTCGAAGCCGCCGATCTCCGCCAGGACCGCTTCGGCCTCGGGCTCTTCGGTCGGCCCGACCGTCGGGTAGTCCCAGGTGAGGTCGAGGATCGGCCGGTCGCGCTCGGCCGTCGAGCCCGCCAGCTTCTGCCGCACCAGGCGGCCGAGGTGGTACATGAACCACAGCTCCGAGCGGCACTCGCCCTCCGGCTCGACCGCTTTGTGGTGCCACTGCAGCAGCCGCTGGGTGTTGGTGAAGCTGCCGTCCTTCTCGGTGTGGGCGGCGGCGGGCATCAGGAAGACCTCGGTCCCGATCTCCTCGGTCACCAGCTCTCCGGTCTCGATCTCCGGCCCGTCCTTCCAGAAGCTTGCGGTCTCGATCTCGGCGAAGTCGCGGACCACCAGCCATTTCAGCTTCGCCAACGCCAGCCGCTGCAGCTTCGAGTTCGAAGAGCCGACCGCCGGGTTCTCGCCCATCACGAAGTAGCCCTCGAGCTTGTTGTCCTGCATGTCGGCGACGGTCCGGTAGTGGGAGTGGTCTTCGTCGATCCGCGGCAGGTAGTCGAAGCAGAAGTCGTTCTCGAACTGCGCCGCCTCCCCCCACCAGGCCTTCAGCAGGCTGACCATGTAGCTCTTGGTGTTGCCCCAGAACCCGGTCGGCGGCGCGTTGCGCTCGACGTAGAGGTCGAGGCCGGTCTCTTCGTGCGCGTGGGGCATCGGCAGGTAGCCCGGGAGGATGTTGAAGAGGGTCGGGATGTCGGTCGAGCCCTGGATCGAGGCGTGGCCGCGGAGGGCGAGGATGCCGCCGCCGGGGCGGCCGATGTTGCCGAGCAGCAGCTGCACGATCGCCGCGGTGCGGATGTACTGGACGCCGACCGTGTGCTGGGTCCAGCCGACCGCGTAGGCGAAGGCGCTGGTCCGCTCCCGGCCTGAGTTCTCGCAGAGCGCCTCGGCGACCTCGAGGAAGGTCTCCTGCGGCACCCCGCAGATCCGCTCGACCATCGCCGGCGTGTAGCGGCGGTAGTGCTTCTTCAGCAGCTGGAAGACGCAGCGCGGGTCCTCCAGGGTCGGGTCCTCGTGCGGTGGCTCCCCCCCTTCGAGTTCGCCGCCGTGGGCGCCGTGGGCCTGCTCGCCTTCGGCTTCGCCCATGTCGCGCTCGCCCGCCGAAGCGGCCTCCTCCATCCCTTTGTACTGCCAGCTTTCGCGTTCGTATTCGCCGCTCTCGGGATCGAGCCCGGAGAAAAGCCCGTCGAGGTCCTCGGTGTCGCGGAAGTCGTCGCTGACGATCGTGCGGGCGTTGGTGTACGCCTGCACGTACTCGCGGAACTCGCGACCGTTCTCGAGGATGTAGTTGACGATGCCGCCGAGGAAGGCGATGTCCGAGCCCGCCCGGATCGGCACGTGCAGGTCGGCGAGGGCGCTCGTGCGGGTGAACCGCGGGTCGATGTGGATCACCTTGGCGCCACGTTCGCGCGCCTCGACCACCCACTGGAACCCGACCGGGTGGCACTCGGCCATGTTCGAGCCCATGATCACGATGCAGTCGGAGTTCTGCAGGTCCTGCTGGAAGGTGGTCGCGCCACCCCTACCGAACGAGGTCCCCAAACTGGGGACCGTGGAGCTGTGTCATATGCGGGCCTGGTTCTCTATCTGGACCGCGCCCATCGCCGTGAAGAACTTCTTGATCAGGTAGTTCTCCTCGTTGTCGAGGGTGGCGCCGCCGAGGTGGGCGAAGCCGAGGGTCCGCCGCAGCCGTTCGCCGTCGCGCTCCTCCTGCCACCCGGCCTCACGGGCGGCGAGCAGACGGTCGGCGATCATCTCCATCGCACGCCCGAGCTCCAGCTCCTCCCACTCGGTCGCGTGCGGGCGGCGGTATTTGACCTTCTTCAGCCGCGTCGGGTTGTTGACCAGCTGCTCGGAAGCGCTGCCCTTGGGACAGAGGCGCCCGCGCGAGATCGGGCTCTCGGGATCGCCCTCGATCTGGGTGACCTTGCCGTCCTTCGACCAGACCCGCTGCCCGCAGCCGACGGCGCAGTAGGGACAGACCGAGCGGGTCATCTTCTCCGCCGTCTCGGTCCGCGGCCGCAGCGAGGCGGTGTGCGGCGAGCGCACGGCCTTTCCCCGACCCGACGGATCCCCTTCCGTCAGCTGGCGGACGAGAGGCCATTTCCCAAGCGGACCCAGCATCTCTACTCGGGAAGCTTCCCATCGCCTCCGGCCGCGAAACCCCGGCGGTCAGCGTGCGGACGCGGGCGAGGCGCTTTTCCCAATCAGTGGTTCGGAAAAGCGCCCTCAGCCGCCGATGACGGCGTCCTGCCAGGCGTCGATCGTCGGCAGCAGCGCCAGCGCGAGGACCAGGCCGCTGCCCATC
>DASTGL010000199.1:0-8927 GCA_035719145.1 Solirubrobacterales bacterium | reverse complement strand
CCTTCCTGCAGCGCCCCCTTCAGCTTCGCGGCGACGCCGTTCAGTTCTTCGACTTCGGCGCTCACCGCCGCGACCGCGTCTTCGGCGCCGACGCAGTCGTGGCTGTTGACCAGGGCCTGCACCTGGTCGAGGTTGGATTCGATCTGGCTCGCCGTCGCCCCCGGCAGCAGCTTGGCATCGCTGCCGCCACCGCAGGAGCTCAGCACCAACGCGCCGGCTCCGCTGAGGAGAAGGGCGAGCATCAATGCGCTCAGCCGCATGATTCGAGTCTAGACAACGCTCTCGCGTCGGTATTTCTCCTGCATTTTCCGCTCAACGGCCGACCTCGAGCCGGTCGGCGAGGGACGGCGGCAGGCCGGCGGCGCGGATCGCCGTCGCCGCGGCGGCGATGTCGTACTCGACGCGGTGCCAGCGGGCTGTCCAGGCCTCGGTGTCGAGCTCGAGCCAGGCGGCGCGGGGGTCGCCGTCGCGCGGCTGGCCGACGCTGCCGGGGTTGAGCATCCACTGGCCGTCGGGCAACTCGATCTCCAGCCCCGCCTCGGCCCCCGCGCCCTGGGCGTAGCCGCCATGGGAGCCGGGGGCGCGGCAGAAGAAGAGGGCGACGTGGGAGTGGCCGATCAGCCCGACCCGCTCCTCCTGGGCGTCGAACCCGGCATCGGCCTGGTCGCTGGAGATCACGTACTCCCAGATCGGGTCGCGCGGCGAGGCGTGGAAGAGGCCGACGCCCTGCTGCGAGGCGGTCGGCTCGAGCTCGGCGAGGAACTCCAGCGTCTCCTCGCTGACGTTCTCCCGCGTCCACTCGACCGCGGCGGCGGCGGTCTCCGAGAAGGTCGAGATGTCGAGCCCGCCCAGCACCGCGAGGTCGTGGTTGCCGACCAGGCAGGTGGCGCAGCGCTCGCGGACGAGCGCCGTGCAGTCATCGGGATCGGCGCCGTAGCCGACCATGTCGCCGAGGCACCAGGCCTGGTCGACCCCCGCCTCCTCGACCGCCGCGAGGACGGCTTCGAGTGCCTGCCGGTTGGAGTGGATATCGCTGAGGACGGCTACGCGCAAGCGGCCAGCGTACCCGGCGCCAGCCCCGGTCCATACGATGGGCCCGTGACCGCAACCGATTCGATCGCCGCGCTGCGGGGCGCGGTCGAGGGCGCCGCCCGGACCCTGCACCAACCTGACCCGAGCGAGCAGCGGCCGACCCTGGAGCGACCGCCGAAGCCCGAGCTCGGCGACTACAGCTCCAACGCGGCGATGCTGCTCGCCCGCCACCTCAGCGACAACCCGCGGACCGTGGCCGAGCGTCTGCGCGGCGAGCTGGAGGCCGACGCGGGGCTGGCGCCGCACCTGGAGCGGATCGAGGTGGCCGGTCCCGGCTTCGTCAACTTCTTCCTCGCCGACTCCTGGTACCTGGGCGCGCTGAGTGACCTCTTGGAGGCCGGGGAGGATCTCGGCCCGGGGCCGACCGAGGCGCCGGAGAAGGTCCTGGTCGAGTTCGTCTCCGCCAACCCGACCGGTCCCGTCCACGTCGGCACCGGTCGCCACGCCGCCTACGGCGACTCGCTGGTGCGGCTGCTGGAGGCCGCCGGCCACGAGGTGAAGCGCGAGTACTACGTCAACGACGCCGGCAGCCAGATCGAGCGCTTCGCCGAGTCGATCGCGGCGCGGATGCGGGGGGAGGAGCCGCCCGAGGACGGCTACGCCGGCGAGTACGTGACCGAACTGGCCGAGCAGCTGCGGGCCGAGGGTGCCGACCCCGGCGACCTCGAGGCGCTGCGGCGGCGCGGGGTGGAGCTGATGCTCGACGGCATCCGCGAGACGCTCTCCCGCTTCGGCGTCCGCATGGACGACTTCTTCTCCGAGCGCAGCCTCTACGAGAAAGGCGAGGTCGAAGCCGCCCTCGCCGATCTCGAAAAGCGCGGCCACACCTACCGCTCCGAAGACGCGCTCTGGCTGCGGACCACCGAGTTCGGCGACGACAAGGACCGGGTGCTGATCCGCTCCAACGGCGAGGCGACCTACTTCATGCCCGACATCGCCTACCACTGGGACAAGCTGCAGCGCGGCTTCGACCGGCTGATCGACGTCCTCGGCGCCGACCACCACGGCTACGTCGCCCGGATCCGCGCCGCGATCGAGGCGCTCGGCGGCGACCCGGACGCCTTCGAGGTGCCGATCATGAGCCTCGTCCACGTCGTCGAAAGCGGCGAGCGGGTGCAGATGTCGAAGCGGACGGGGGACTTCATCACCCTCGACGAGCTGCTCGACGACATCGGCGTCGACGCGACCCGCTGGTTCATGCTCTGGCGCAGCCACGAGACCACGGTCGACCTCGACCTCGAGGTCGCCCGCAGCCAGTCGAGCGAGAACCCCGTCTACTACGTCCAGTACGCGCACGCGCGGATCGCCAGCATCCTCCGCAAAGCGGGGGAGGAGGGAGCTGCGGCGGAGCCGCGTATTCCCGGCGTCCCGGCCGAGCGGCTGCCGCTGCAGGAGAGCGAGAAGCTGCTGGTCAAGCGGCTGCTCGAGTTCCCCGAGGAGGTGCGGGCGGCGGCGGCGCGGCGGGCGCCGCACCGGATCTGCGCCTACTCGACCGCGGTCGCGGCCGACTTCCACGCCTTCTACCGGGACTGCCAGGTGGTCGGCGCCGAGGGCGAGGGGGTCGAAGCCTCGCGGCTGGCGCTCTGCCTGGCGACGAAGCGGACGATCGCCGCCGCGCTCGACCTGCTGGGGATCTCCGCTCCCGAGCGGATGTGATGCTGCGGGGCCGGCGAAGGCTTCCCGTCCTCGCCCAGGTCTCCGGGCCGCCGGAGGGGGCGCGGGCGTGGTCGCTGCGGCGGGCCGACTTCGACGCTTTGGAGCAGGCCCTGCCGCAGGTGGCGGCGCAGCGGGTGGTGCTGGTCTGCGGCGAGCGCGACGCGGCGCCGGTTGCCGCGATCGCCCTCGCGGCGGCGGCCTCGGCCTCCGGGCGGCGGACGATCCTGGTCGAGTGCGACCTCGCGCAGCCGCGCCTCGCCGCCCACGTCGGCCTCGCGGCCGCGCCCGGGCTGCACGAGTACCTGCGCTGGGAGGCCGAGCCGGCCGACGTGCTGCAGCCGGTCGTCCTCGGCGGACCTGCCGCCAGCGACGACGGCGATCCCCTCGCCTGCGTCTGCGCCGGGCGTCCCGCCACGAAGGCCGAGACCCTGCTCGGCCTGCAGAGCTTCGCCCACATGATCGAGAAGCTCCGCGGCGGCTACGAGCTGGTCGTCCTCAGCAGCCCGCCGCTGCTGGAGGAACCGGGATCGCTGCTCACCGCGGCTCGCCAGGCGGACGCGGTCGTGGTGGCGGCGCCGGCGTCCACGGCTGGCGACCGCACCCTCGCCAAGGCGATCAAGCGCCTGCCGCTCCCGGCGGTGGGCACGATCGCCGTAAAGGGCACTTAGGCCATCCCGTGGTTCCTTTTGCACCTATATCGTCTGTAAGGAACCACGACTTTGCTTCAGAGGTCGTAGCGGGCGAGGTCGGCGTCGAGCCGCTCCGCGTCGTCGCCTTTAGGCCCGGCGGCAGCGGTTCCGTCGCGTCGGCCGCGCCCGGCCCGGCGCCAGCGCATCACCCCGCTCGCCAGCGCCACGACGGCGACGAGGAAGGCGACGATCGGGACCACGTAGGCGGAGAGGCTGAAGCCGGAGCCCTGCGGCAGCGCCAGCACCTCCTCGCCGTACTCGCCGACCAGCGCGTCCTTGACCTGCGCTTCGGTCTTGCCTTCGGCGATCAGCCGGCGGATGAAGGCTTTCTCCCGCTGCGCCTGCGGCGATTCCGCCAGCTGCAGCAGCGTCCCGCAGACGGGGCACATCACCTGCTTTTCGATTTCGATCAGCGAGGCCCGTTCCGCCGCGACCGCCGCCGGCGCGAACGAGGCAAACAGCGCCAGCGCCACCAGCGCCAGCCGCGCCTTCACGACTTCTCCTTCGGCAGGAACGGTTCGACCTGTTCGCGCAGGTACTGCTCGTCGACCGGCCCCGGCAGCTCCCACCGCACGATCCCCTTCGGGTCGACGAGGAAGTTCTCCGGGACCCCCGTGGTCCCGTAGCTGTGGGCGGCGTTGCCGTCCCCGTCGCGCAGCTGCGGGTAGCTGAGCTCGTAGCGCTGCGCGAACGCCTGCCCGTCGTCGGTGAGGTCGCGGGTGTCGATGCCGAGAACCGTGAACCGCGAGCCCCCGTGCTGATGCTGGAAGTCCTCCAGCGCCGGTGCCTCCTGCCGGCAGGGGATGCACCAGGAGGCCCAGAAGTTGACCAGCACCCAGCGGCCTTTGTATTGAGCCAGCGACCCGTCCCCGCCGCCTTCCAGCCGCGGCAGCGAGGTGGCCGGCGCGGCCTCCCCGACCGCGACCCGTGAGGACCCCTTGCTGACCAGCCCGTAGACGAGCAGGCCGACGAGGGCCAGCACGGCCAGCACGGCTATAGAAGAGCGAACGCTCACAGGCCGCCAACTCTAGTTCGAGCGCCGCCCCGGCACCCCCGCCACGCCTTAGAATCAACCCGGCGCGGACGTAGCTCAGTTGGTAGAGCGCAAGCTTCCCAAGCTTGAGGTCGCGGGTTCGACCCCCGTCGTCCGCTTTTCCGGGAGCGCTTCTTCTTTATGTGGCCGTTCGGTCGCATTTCCCGTTCTGGCACGCGCGACCGGCGGTTTGGGATCGATCTGTCCCATTTTGGCTCAAATCAACCGGATCTTGAAATTTGAGACTGATCGGTCTCATCTGAGTAGGATCCCTTCTCATGAGACCTGCGAGCAATCCGGCTGCTCTGGGCGCAGCCCTGCGCGAACGTCGTCGGGAACTGAAGCTGACCCAGGATGATCTCGCTCTCTCGATCGGCGTCAACCGAAAGGTGGTCGGCCAGCTCGAGAGCGGGAAGGAGACCGTGCAGCTCGAGATCGCGTTGAAAGCCGCCCGCGCGCTCGGTCTGAACGTGGGAGTCGAGACGCGTGGCGAACCCGGCTCTTGACGTCCGCCTGAACGGCAGGCACGCAGGAATCCTGCTTCGCAAGGACAACGGCAACCTGCAGTTCCGCTACGCCGAGGCGTATGTAGAGGACGCTGGGCCGCCCCTGTCGGTGAATCTTCCGGTCAGGACGGAGGCTTTTTCACACCGCGACTGTCTCGCTTTTTTCGGCAACCTGCTGCCCGAGGAGGACGTGCGGGCCCAAGTAGCGCTGACGACCGGAATCTCAGCCGCAAACGACTACAAGCTGCTCGAGCGCTTCGGGGGCGATGTCGCCGGTGCGGTCACGCTGTTTCCCTCGGGGCAAGAGGAAGAAGGGGATGGGCCCGACGACATCGAGGTGCTTCCCCCGGAGCGGCTCGACGAAGTGCTGGTCCAGCTGCCCCAGCGACCGCTTGGTCTCGACTCGAAGGGCGAGGTTCGGATGTCGCTCGCCGGCGCCCAGAGCAAGTTGCCGGTTGTCCAAACCAGTGGGGCATTCGCGTTGCCGCACAGCTCACAGCGGCCGACCACCCACATTCTCAAGCCCGAGCCTGAGCGGTTTCCCGGTCTGGTCGCGAACGAGTTCTTCTGCATGCGTCTCGGCGCCGAGGTCGGTTTGAACGTCGCGCAGGTCGAGCGCGCGCAGACGACGTCGGGGCTGCCCTACCTGATCGTCACCCGCTACGACCGGGACCTGACCCGAGAGCCGATCAGGCGCCTTCATCAAGAGGACTTCTGCCAGGCACTCGGCAAGCTGTATGTCGAGAAGTACCAACACGAAGGGGGTCCCGGCGTGCGAGAGGTCATGGACCTGATCGACGAGCAGTCGACGGCACCCGCTCGTGACCGACAGCAGCTCTGGCTGGCGCTGGTCTTCAACGTCCTGATCGGAAACTGCGACGCGCACGGCAAGAACTACTCGCTGCTCTACGACTCTCTGGCTCCCAGCTTGGCCCCGTTCTACGACCTGCTCTCTACTGCCGCTTACGACGAATTGACTACTCGTTTGGCAATGTCGATTGACGGCGCGACCCACTTGGATGAGGTCGACGATCGGGCGTGGGAGAGGCTGGCCGGGCAGGTTGGCTTCGCGCCTCGGTTCCTGCAGGAGCGAATGGCCCCCTTCGTGCGCGAGGTAAGCGCAGCAGCCGAGCGTCTTTCGAAACAGGACGGCTTCGCCTCGGCGCCCATCGGCGGAATCGTCAGCTCGATTCGGGATCGAGCTGCCCGCTTCAGCGCTTAGGAGAAGTTCAGCCGCTCTGCCGCCCGTACAGCCGGTCCTTGGCCGCGAGGAGCACGCGGTCGGCGGCGGCGAAGAGGGTGTCGCTGTCGCGGTTGGTGCTGGCGGCGATGCCGTAGGAGGCGCCGATCGCGCCGTCGCCTAGGTCGGCCGAGCGGATCTGGCCGGCGATGCGTTCCGCGGCGGTGCGCGCGTAGATGGCTTCGGTCTCCGGCATCAGGATCGCGAACTCGTCCCCGCCGATGCGGAAGCAGTCGTCGGCGGCGCGGGATTCGTCGAGGATGCGGGCGACGGCGCGGAGGACCTCGTCGCCGGCCGGGTGGCCGAGGCGGTCGTTGACTCCCTTGAACCCGTCGAGGTCGAGGAGGACGAGGGCGAGCGGCCGTCCGGAGCGGGCGGCGCGGGCGAGCTCGGTCGGCAGCCGCTCCTCGAAGGCACGGCGGTTGCAGAGGCCGGTAAGGGCGTCGCGGCGGCTGTCGCGGCTCTCGGCCTCGTAGAGGTTGGCGTGGGAGAGGTGGGCGGCGATCAGCTCGCTGAGCAGTTCGAGCGTCTCGACGTCGCCGTCGTCGAAGTGGTCGACCTCCGGCGCGTAGACCTTCAGCACGCCGACTGTCTCCTCGCGGTGGGAGAGCGGCACGCAGATCATCGAGCCGGCGTTGACGCGGCGGCAGGCCTCGGCGTCGACCCGCTCGTCCTCGCCGGTGTTGTCGCTGCGCAGCACCCGCCCCTCGATCACCGAGCGGCCGGAGAGGCTTGCCTCCTTCTGCAGCCGCATTCCGAGATAGGGGGTGGCCTCGCCCGTGGTCACCGAGTAGACCATCTCGTCGCCGTCGGCCAGCTCGATCAAGCCGGCGCTGGCGCGGGTCAGCTCCTGCGCGCGCTCGGCGATCAACTGCATGATCGCTTCGGGATCGAGCGCGCCGGCGACGACTTCGGTCTGGGTGCGGATGATCGCCCGCAGCTGCTCGGTCGAACGAGAAGGGCTCATCGACTCAGCTATCGGTTCTCGAGCTGCGACGATTTAGCCTGAGAGCCGCACTCTACGTACCTCACCTTCAACTTGAGGGTGAGGCTATGCGGCAGCGGCGAGCGGAGGTCGCGCATCCTCCTCGGGTTCGGCCTCCGCTTCGCTCGTCTCCGACTCTCCGCTCTGCGCCGCGGCCGGCAGGCGGTAGAAATGCTCGGTCGCCCCGCGCACCTGACGCTCGCGCACGAGCTCGATCAGGCCCGATTTCGCCAGCTCGGTGACGTGATAGTTCGTGTTGCTGAGGGGGATCTGCAGCTCGTGACTGAGATCGCTGGGGGAGAGGACGCGGCCGCCATCGAGGCCGAGGATTTCGAGGATCGAGACCCGGAGAGGGTGAGCGGTCGCCCGCGCAAGGTTCTCCCAGTTGACCGGGATCGAGGGGCTACCTGGCCGGCCGTTTTCCGCTGCATTGACCGGGATTTCGCGGCTCCCGGAGTGACCGTTGAGGGAATGTCCGTTGTGGGTTGGCATGAGGCGATATTACCCAAAAATGTTGATTCAACTCATGATTTTCGGGTAGAACATCCGACGAGTACTTCTATCGGGAGCTTTCTGGGAGGAAATTTCGATGAGAGATGGCGCCGCGCGCGCGGCTTTTGCTTTTTGCCTTTGCCTGGTCCTGTTGGTGATCGGGGGATCGATGACCGCGGCCACCGCGGCGCTGGCCGACACCGGCGACATCATCGCCCCGAGCGACGTCACCCATCCCTCGGTCGATTCCGGCTGGCAAGCCGGGACCTGCAGTGACGAACCGGCCGGCGAACCCTGCTCGATCGCCACTCCCGACCTCTTCTTCGAAACCGCCGGCGCCCACCCGAACTTCGGCTTCACCCAGTTCATCATCAAGAACGAACCGCCCGGGCAAACGCCGGTCGACGAATTGAAGACGGTGCGGGTCGACCTCCCGGTCGGCCTCAGCGTCAACCCCGGCGCGACCCCGCGCTGCAAACTCTCGACCTTCGAAGCGGGCGCCTCCGGCTGTCCGCTTGAATCGAAAGTCGGCAAAAGCGAGGTGACTACCTCCCTGCCGCCCCTGGGGATCCCATCCCCGCCGACGGCGCCGGTGACCGAAGTCCCCGTCTACAACGTCGAACCGAAGCCCGGCGAGGCGGCCCGCTTCGGGCTCGAACTCGCCGGCAACGAAGTCTTCCTCGAAGGCGACGTCGCCTGGTCGAGCGACTACCACGAGGGGTTCACGATCCACGTCCCGGCGGCGCTGCCGGAAGCCCTGGGCGGACTGCTCGGTCTGCTCCCCGGCCAGCGCGGCTTGATCCTGAAAAACCGCCTCGTCTTCGACGGCCGGGCCGGCGACGGGACCTTCCTCACGACCCCGACGACCTGCTTCGGCCCCGCCTACAAGGAAAACTGGAAACCGGGCGAACTGCCCGGCGGGCCCTCGGGCCACATCTACTCCACCTTCCTCCGCGCCGATTCGGTCCACGACCCCAATCCGAACTTCCCCAACGGCTCTGCCTTCTTCGAGTCGCCGATCCCGCCCAAGAGCGAAACGAGCGGCCCCGGCACCTCGCCGAAAGCCTGCAACACGATCCCCTACAAACCCGAGCTCGGCCTCGAACCGGGAACGACCAAAGTCAACTCGCCTGCTGCCGCCACGGTCAGCGTCGACGTCCCGCACCTGAAAGAAGCGGGCGGCCAGGACAGCTCGCACACCCGCAGCGCCACGGTCGCGCTGCCGCAGGGATTC
>DASTGL010000198.1:0-4321 GCA_035719145.1 Solirubrobacterales bacterium | reverse complement strand
CATCGTCTGCTGCTGACTGGACGTCATCGCTTGGAGCCTATGCTCCCCCAGCGATGGCGCCCGAAACGAACCGAGGCGTGAGCTACGACCCGGCCGCGCTCGACCGCGTGGAGCGGCGCTTCTGGCGCGAGATCTGGGAGTCGATGCCGCACGAGCCGGCCTCCGAGCACGGGGTCGAGCTGCGGGAGTTCGGCGCGGCTCAGGTGACGCTGACCCGCGACCTCCCCCAGGTTCCGATCCTCAACCTGGTGCTTGGCGCGCCCGAAGCGAGCGTCGCCGATCTCGAGCGCGCGCTCGCCTGGACCGGCGAGCACGGCGTCTCCCCCTGCGTCCCCGTCACCCCCGGCCTTCGGGATTCCGAGCGCGCCGAGGAGTGGCTGCAGGCGCACGGCTTCGAGCAGGGCTACGCCTGGATGAAGTTCGTCCGCGACGCCCACCCCCCGCGCTTCCCGGCGCCGGAGGAGGTCGAGGTTGTCGAGTTGACGGCGGCCGACGAGGAGCCGTTCGGCACGATCGCGGCCGTCGGCTTCGGGATGCCGGTCTGGGCCGCCGACTTCTTCGCCCACCTTCCCGGCCGCGACGGCTGGCGCTGCTATGTCGCCCGGGTCGAGGGCAAGGCTCAGGCCTGCGCGGCGATCCTGATCGACGGCGACGTCGCCGAGTTCGGGATCGCAGCGACGCTGGAGGAGGCGCGCGGCCACGGCTGCCAGACCGCGCTCCTGCACCGGCGCATCCGCGACGCCATCGAGGCCGGCTGCCGAACCCTCTTCGTCGAGACCGGCGAGCGGGTCCCGGACCGGCCGTCGGCGAGCTACCGCAACATCCTCAAGGCCGGCTTCGAGGAGGCCTACCTGCGCCCCAACTGGCGCCGCGACTCTGCCTAGCACGAGGCGTCCCCCGAGAACGGGTTCGCCTTGAACCCTCTTCCCGGCGCCTTCGTATGCCGGAGAAACGACTTCCCAGAAAGGCAGGGAACCCCATGATCAAGCGTGTCTCGGCCCTCGTGGCAACCACTGCGCTCGCGGCGACGATGATCCTCGGCGCGGTCGCGATCCCCGCACAGGCGGCGATCCGGCACATCGACGGCACCGTCGTCTCCAAGAACAGCGAAAGCCGCAGCTTCCGCATCCGCACCCAGAGCGGCAACCAGCTGCGAATCAAGGTCACCTCCACCACCAAGTTCCAGCGCCTCGCCGGCTTCGGCGCCCTCCACAAGGGGCTGCGAATCGAGGTCGACGCGAAGACCACGTCGAAAGGCCTCGTCGCGACCCAGGTCGAGACCCCCGGCGGCAGTAGCGGCGGCGGTGGAGCCGACGACAACGGCGGTGGCGGCGGCGGCGGTGGAGGAGCCGACGGCCCCAACCACACCTGAGCGCTAGGGCAGCGGCGCTTTCGCCGCCAGCAGCTCCAGGTCCTGCACCACGGTCCCCTCGCCAAGGCGGGGGGACCCGCTGCCCTGGCCGCCGACCAGCAGCGGCAGCCGCGGATGCTCGCCGCGCATCTGCTCGACAGCCTCTTCGAGCCGCCGCGTCGACTCCGGCATCGTCGCCGAGAGGCCGACGAGGTCCGGCGAGAATGTGCGGACCGCCTGCAGCAGCGCTCGCGTCGGCACGTCCGCGCCCAGGTAGGCGGTCCGATAGCCGGCGTCTTCGAGCAGGTCAGCCGCCATCCGCAGCCCCAGCGCATGCTGCTCGCCCTCGACCGCGGCCAGCAGCGCGCAGGGCCTTCCCATGCGAGCGTCGAGCGTCAGTTCGAGGAGCTGCGGCGAGCGCAGCGCCGCCAGCACCCGGTGGGTCAAGGCGGTCGCCAGATGCTCGTCGGCGATCGTGATCGCGCCCGCCTTCCAGAGCCGGCCGAGCTCGTGCATCGCGGTCGCGATCACCCGCTGGTAGAGGGCAGCGGGCGACATCCCGCCCTCAAGCGCCCGCGTGGCCACCTTGTAAGCACCCGCAACATCAGCCGCCCGCAGCGCATCGAGGTAGGAGCGACTCAAGGTCCCAACCTCCCCCGCCTGCGAATGCGTGGATTTATCAGCCCCCGCCGATTGCTCTGACACTCCCTACAGGCTAGGCGCAGACGGGATCGGCCTCAAACCGACCCGGGTGACTCGCCCCGCGTCTGCCGCCAGACCCATCCCACGTCACCTTCTCAGCCATCGGGAGCACGCCTCTCAAGCCACCCGAGAATCTCCTTTGGAGAGGCCTCTCCCGCCGCGATCTTCTCGACCATCGGGACGTCTATATCGGGGGCGGCATCCAGAATCGGTCGGCCATTGGCCGCTAAGAAGCGCTCGACTGCGAGGAAGGCACAGCGCTTATTGCCGTCGGGCAGAGGGTGATTACGAGCCAGATGCTCGACCATCACGGCAGCCTTCTCGATCAGGGTGGGATAGGCATCCTGATCGCCGAAGCCAGCGCGAGGCGCAGCCAGTGCGGAGTCGGCCAGCGCAATCCGAGGCAGTCGGGCGATCTGCTTGGGAGTCGCTCCGAGCACCTCTGCGGCAATGCGGCAGTAATCGCCGAACGAGACGTAGAAAACCTCGGCCACTTACCGGTGGCGCTACTGCGCCAAACGGCGCAGGGTCTCGCGATGCTTGTTTATCGCCGCTTGGAGATCGCGGCGCTGCTCCTCGGGGCTCCCCGGAAGGCCAGACTCCATTTTGGAATCCGGCTTCGACTGCGCAGAGGGATTGGCGGGAGCTTGCGGTTTCATCGCTTCAGACATTGTTGCAGCAGAGCCAGAGGCGCCCACCGGAATCGAACCGGTGTAAACGGCTTTGCAGGCCGCTGCGTAGCCACTCCGCCAGGGCGCCGAGATACGGCTGAAGGGTAGCGGCGCTCTGGCGGGTTTGGCGGCCGCTACTGCTCGTAGGTCTCGACGGTGCCGCCGTCGCGCATGCTCGCGTCGTCGGGGTTCTGCCCTGAGTGGCGGAGGGCGCGGCGCTGGCGGAGATAGTCGTAGGCCTTGTCGAGCTGGACCTGCAGCTCTTGCAGGCGGGCGTGCTCGTCGTCGTCGAGGCCCTCGCCCTCGTGGCGATGGAGGAGCGCCTCCTCCTCCTGGACCAGTTTGTCGATGCGGTCGAGTACCTGTTGGTCGTCCATGGGCCGAGCCTACCCGCTCTCTTTCACCTGGAACCGGATCCCGGCTTTCTGCACCCGCTCGAGGAGAGGGTCGCCCATCGCCACCGCGGTGGTCAGTTGGCCGGACCGCTCGGGCAGCTGATCGAAGGCGAGGCAGAGGCCCGACTCGGCGAGCATCTTCGAGGTCTCGCCGTAGCCGGGGTCGCCGCCGCTGACTTCGGTGACGACGCGCTTGCCGCCGCCCTCGCCGACGAAGACGACCTTGAACCAGCTGCGCTCGCGCTCGGCCTCGCTCGGCCCCTCGCCCGGCGATTTCAGCTTCAGCAGCAGCTTCCGGGTCGGCGGCAGCTGCGCCAGGGCGAAGGCGGTGCCGACGCCGCCGGCGATCGCGCCGACGGTCGCCAGGTGCTTGGCGACCATGTTGTGGCCGTAGGTGAAGTCCGGTCCGTAGCGGTCGAGCGCGGCCGCCGAGCGGCGGATGATCGCGCCGTCGATCGTCGGCAGCGGCACCGTCCAGCCGCCGAGGCTCTCCTCGTGGTGGATGCGGGCCGGGGCGGCGTGGACCTGCCGACCCTCGGCGCGGGGCTCGCGCTGCCGCCGCTCTTTCGCCGCGTTCAGCGTCTGCCGGGCGCGGCCGAAGCCGTTGACGGCCGAGTGGAAGGTGCCGCCGGAGAAGCTGGCGTTGCTCTTCACGTAGCCGTTGACCGTCAGCGGGACCCCCTCGGGCAGCTGCTGGACGGTGAAGTAGGCGCCGAGATCGTGCGGGATCGAGTCGAAGCCGCAGCAGTGGACCAGGCGAGCGCCGCTCCGCTCGGCCTCGGCGTGGTGCTCTGCCCAGACCCGGTCGACGAACTCCGGCTCCCCGGTGAGGTCGCAGTAGTCGGTGCCGGCGGCGGCGCAGGCGGCGACCAGCGGCCCGCCGTAGAGCGCGTAGGGGCCGATCGTGGTGATGACGACGCGGGTCTTCGCGACTATCTCCCCCAGTGCCGCCGCGTCGGCGGCGTCGGCGACGAGCACGCCGGGCTTAGGCGCCTCGGGCGAGGCGGCGGACAGCCTGCCAGCGACGGCGTCGAGCTTGGTCCGATTGCGCCCGGCCAAAGCCCATTTCATCTCGGGTGGGGCGTGCGCGGCAAGGTATTCAGCCGTCAGTCCGCCGGTGAAGCCGGTGGCCCCGAAGAGAACTAAGTCGTACTGGCGCCCGGCCTCCATCTGCGTCATTCTCTCAGGGTCGGCGCGCGAAC
>DASTGL010000197.1:0-2475 GCA_035719145.1 Solirubrobacterales bacterium | reverse complement strand
GTATGTGCTACGGTTGCGGACATGGTCGGATACCGGGAAGACAAAGAGAAGCTGCTGAAACGGTTGGCGCGGGTTGAGGGGCAGGTGCGCGGGGTCTCGAAGATGGTCGAGGAGGAGCGCTACTGCATCGACGTACTGACGCAGATCGGGGCGATCCAGGCGGCGCTGGACAAGGTCGCGCTCGGTTTGCTCGACGAGCACACCCGCCACTGCGTGGTCGAAGCCGACGGTGAGGAGCGGGTGGAGAAAGTGGATGAGCTGATGGCCGCGGTCGGCAGGCTGGTGAAGCGATGAGCGACGTGCTCTCGAAGATCTGGGAGGGGCTGGAAATGTCTTTCCTGATGGCCTACGAGGTCTGGTGGGCGCTGGTGCTGGGGTTCGCGATCTCGGCGATCGTCCAGGCCTGGGTCCCCCGCGCCCGGATCGAAGGGGCGCTCTCCGGCGAAGGCTTCGCCCCGATCGCCAAGGCGACCGGGCTCGGCGCCGCCTCCTCCTCCTGCTCGTACGCGGCAATCGCGATCGCCAAGTCGCTCTTCCAGAAGGGCGCCTCGGCGGTCACCGCGCTCTCCTTCCAGTTCGCCTCGACCAACCTGGTCTGGGAGCTCGGGCTGGTGCTGTGGGTGCTGATGGGCTGGCAGTTCACCCTCGCCGAGTTCTTCGGCGGCATCGTCCTCATCGGCCTCATGGCTGTCCTCCTACGCGTCTTCGTCTCCCCCCGCCTCGAGGAGCGGGCGCGGCGGCACGCCCAGCAGGCGCAGGCGGGCCACCACCACGGCGACGACGAGGAGGCGCAGTCGCTCACCTGGCGCCAGCGGCTGACCACCCGGGACGCCTGGGCCGGCGTCGGCGGCAACTTCCGCGGCGACGTGCAGATGCTCTGGAAGGAGATCGGCATCGGCTTCCTGCTCGCCGGCTTCATCGGCCTGCTCGGCAACGACTTCTTCAACTTCCTCTTCGTCACCGACGCCCCGCCCGCGATCCAGACGATCGAGAACGTGATCGTCGGCCCGGTCATCGCCATCCTCAGCTTCGTCTGCTCGGTCGGCAACGTGCCGCTGGCGGCCGTGCTGTGGTCGGGCGGGATCGGCTTCGGCGGAGTCGTCGCCTTCCTCTTCGCCGACCTGATCGTGATCCCGATCGTCCTCGCCTACCGCAAGTACTACGGCACCGCCTTCGCCCTGCGGATCACGGCGCTGATGTTCGTCACGATCGTCATCGCCGCCCTCGTCGTCGACGGCATCTTCGGCCTCGCCAACCTGATCCCGACCGGCCCCCGCCCCACCCGCGCCGACGTCTTCGGGCAGGTCGAGGTCGACTACAAGCTCTTCCTCAACCTCCTCGGCCTGGCGATCTTCGCGGCGCTCTTCTGGGTGAGCCGCGGGCGCGGCGGCAGCCACGGCTGCGAGCACCACGCTCGTGACGCCCATGCCCATCACATGAGCAACCAACCGCATAAGCGGGAACCCGCCGGGGTATAGGCTCGGCTCGATGCCGTCTGGGGAAAGCGACGCGCAGCCCCGGTCCGGGGCCTCCTCCGTCCGCTACGAGGAGACGACCAAGCAGTACCCCGGCGCCGCCGAGCCGGCGGTCGACAAGCTGACGCTCGAGGTCCCGGCGGGCGAGATCTGCGTCCTCGTCGGCCCCTCCGGCTGCGGCAAGACGACGGCGATGCGGATGGTCAACCGCACGGTCGAGATCACCTCCGGCGACGTCCTGATCGGCGACCGCTCGGTACGCGACCGCGAGCCCGCCCAGCTGCGGCGGGAGATCGGCTACGTGATCCAGCAGATCGGCCTCTTCCCCCACCGCACGATCAGCGAGAACATCGGCGCCGTCCCTCAGCTGCTCGGCTGGAAGAAGGACCGGATCCAGGAGCGCAGCGCCGAGCTGCTGGAGCTGATCGGGCTCGATCCCGAGCTGGGCGACCGCTACCCGGCCCAGCTCTCGGGCGGCCAGCAGCAGCGGGTCGGCGTCGCCCGCGCCCTCGCCGCGGACCCGCTGGTGATGCTGATGGACGAGCCCTTCGGGGCGATCGACCCGATCAACCGCGAGCGCCTGCAGAACGAGTTCCTCCGCCTCCAGGCGGAGATCCAGAAGACCGTCCTCTTCGTCACCCACGACATCGACGAGGCGATCAAGATGGGCGACCGGATCGCGATCATGAAACAGCACGGTCGGGTCGAGCAGTACGCGACGCCCGCCGAAATCCTGATGGACCCGGCGAACGAGTTCGTCGAGGACTTCGTCGGCGCCGACCGGGCGCTGAAGCGGCTGGCGCTGATGCGGGTCTCCGACATCTCCCTCTGGGAGGCGCCGCTGGCGCACGTCGGCCAGGCGACGGCGGAGGTGCGGGCGAAGCTGGCGGCGCCCGACGTCGAAGTCCCCTACCCCCTGCTGGTTGACGACGAGCGGCGGCCGCTGGGCTGGCTGAGCGAGCGCGACCTGGCCCGCGACGTGGTGCCACGCGACCCCGAC
>DASTGL010000196.1:0-2722 GCA_035719145.1 Solirubrobacterales bacterium | reverse complement strand
GTCGGGGTCGGAGACGGCCTGCTCGACGAAGCGCTCGACCGAGGTCCCGAAAGATTCATAGGGATGGTGGACGAGGACGTCGGCGCGGCGGATCGCGGCGAACATGTCGCAGGGCTCGTCGTCCTCACCCTGCAGGCGCGGCTGGGTTACCGGGGTCCAGGGGACGTAGCGGTGCTCGGCGTGGCCGGGCACGTCGGCGATCGCGTCGAGGTCGGCGAGGTCGAGCAGCCCGTCGATGTCGTAGACCTCGCGGTCTTCGAGCCGCAGCGCGGCGACCAGCTGGGCGCGCAGCTTCGGGTTCATCCCGGCCTCGACCTCGAGCCGCACCACCTCGCCGAAGCGGCGGCGGCGGAGCTCGTCCTGGACCGCCTGGAGGAGGTCGTCGGCCTCGTCGGAGACGTTGAAGTCGGCGTCGCGGGTGACCCGGAAGTAGCCGTGGTCGATCACGTCGATCCCCGGGAAGAGCACGTCGAGGTTGGCGGCGATCACCTCCTCCAGGGGGACGAAGGTCAAGCCGCCGTCGCCGAGCGGGAGGAAGCGGCCGAGCAGCTCCTTCGGCACCTTGACCCGGGCGATGATCTCGTTGCCGCTCTCGGAGTCGCGCAGGAGCACGCCGAGGCTGAGCGAGAGGTTGGAGATGTAGGGGAACGGCCGGCCGAGGCCGATCACCAGCGGCGTCAGCGCCGGGAAGACCTGCTGCTCGAAGCGGGCGTCGATCTCACGCCGCTCCTCGTCGCTGGCGGTGTCGAGGGTGACGATGCGGATGCCCTGCCGCTCCAGGGCCGGGCGCAGGTCGGCGCCGAAGCAGCGGCCGAGCCGGTCGTCGAGCTCGAGCACGCGCTGCTGGATCGCGTCGATCTGCTGCTTCGGGGTCAGCCCGTCGGGACCGCGCACTTCGATCCCGGCGTCGAGCTGGTCGAAGAGGCCGGCGACCCGGACCATGAAGAACTCGTCGAGGTTGGAGGCGTAGATGCTGCAGAAGCGGACCCGCTCCAGCAGCGGCGTCTCGGCGTCTTCGGCGAGTTCGAGCACCCGCTGGTTGAAGTCGAGCCAGGAGAGCTCGCGGTTGAAATAGAGGGCGGGATCGTCGATGCCCCCATCGTACTGCGGGGCACCCGGCTGATCGCCGGGCTCAGGCGGCACGCGAGAGCGGCTGCGAGCCGCTGGCCGCGGCGGCGTCGAGGGCGCGCCGGTAGCCGGCCGCCAGCTGTCCCAGCGAGCGCTCCCAGGAACGGCGGCGGGCGGCCTGCGCCGCGGCGCTGCCCAGCTGCCGCCGCAACTCCGGCGAGGAGGCGAGCTGCAGCAGGGAGCCGGCTATCTGGTCGGCGTCGGGACGACAGAGCAGCCCGGTGTGGCGGTTCTCGATCAGCGTCGCCGGTCCGCCTTCGGCGACGGCGACGACCGGCAGGCCACTGGCGGCCGCCTCGAGGATCACCTGGCCGTAGGTGTCGGTGCCGCTGCAGAAGAGGAAGGCGTCGGCGCTGGCGTAGGCGCGCGGCAGGTCCTCGCCCGAGAGCCAGCCGAGGAAGGTCGCCCGCTCCCCCAGCCGCTCGCGCAGCTCCGCCTCCTCGGGGCCGCCGCCGGCAAGCAGCAGGTGCAGCCGTGGATCGCGGTCGTGGGCGCGGATGAAGCTCTCGGCCAGCAGGTCCACACCCTTTTCGCGGGTCAGACGACCGGAGTAGAGGACCTTGATCTCGCCGGGGAAGGCGTCGCGGTCGGCCTTGGCGGGGTCGAAGCGGTCGAGATCCACCCCCCGCTCCCATCGCCCGATGCGGGCCGGGTCGGCGCCGAGGGCGACAACCGAGGCGTCGGCGGAGGGGCTCGGCGAGAGGACCGCGCCCGGGGCGGTGTAGAAGGCGCCGAGGCCGGCGCGGGTGAGCGCCTCCAGGGTCTCGTCCTTGGTCCGCATGCCGGCGTAGGTGGCGATCTCGGTGTGGTAGCTGGCGATCAGCGGCACGCCGGTGATCCGGCTCATCAGCGTCGCCGCGATCCCGGCCGGGCCGGGAGCGGTGACGTGGACGAGGTCGTAGCAGCCGTCGGCCAGGACCTCGACCAGGTCCGGCAGCCCCGGCACCCCCAGCGTCATTCCCTCGTAGAAGGGAACCTCGAGCTCGGCGGCGGCCGGCAGCCGCCGGTCGACCCCGGGGTCGGTGCCGACGATGTCGACCTCGAAGCCGGGCACGCCGCGCTCGCGGATCTGTTCGATCGTGTGGGTGACGCCGTGCATCGAGCCGATCCCGTCGGCGATCACCGCGACCCGCTGCCGCTCGCCGCTGCGATCTCGCAGCTTCGCCTTCTCGGCGCCGAGGAAGGCGGCGGCGGGCGCGTAGGGAACAGCCGGGACCAGCGCTCCGAAGAGGCCATTGACGGCCGTGCCGAGATCACGATCGGCAACGGCCTTGACGCCCCCATCCACGGCCGCCCGCAGGCGCCGATCGTGGATGCGCCGAGCCCGCCGGTAGAGATCGGCATGGGAGAACTCGTCCGACTGCAGGTAAGCGATCAGCTCCCGCCCCCGCAGCTCGAGCCCGATCCCATCGAGCCAGGCCTCCAGCAACGCCCGCGCGTCCTCCGGCCCGACGTCAGCGGCAATCTTCCCCTGCCTAGCCGCCCCCTCCCGAACCACCCTCTCCACCATCTTCAGCACCGCGGCCGGATCCGGACCCTGCGGCGTCGCGTCCTGAGTCGAAGCACCCGCTGCCGTCGCCAGGGCGGGCGGGGG
>DASTGL010000195.1:0-2161 GCA_035719145.1 Solirubrobacterales bacterium | reverse complement strand
GGGCGGCCCTGGCGGGGCTCAGCCGGCTCACTCCGCCGGCCGAGGGCGCATCCGCGCCGAGCATCGCCGTCGTCGGCGCCGGCCTGGCCGGCCTCTCGACCGCCTACACGCTGCAGCGCAGCGGGCTGGCGTCCGACCTCTACGAGGCCTCCGACCGGGTCGGCGGCCGCTGCTGGACGCTGCGCGGTGTGTTCGCGGACGGCCAGACCGCCGAGCACGGCGGCGAGCTGATCGACCAGGGGCACACGCAGGTCAGGCAGCTCGCACAGGCGCTCGGCCTCGATCTCGACAACCTCGCCGCGGCCGAGGTCAACGGCACCGAGATGCTCGGCTTCTTCGACGGCGCGCCGTACACCTACGACGAGGCGACGCGCGACCTCAAGGCGGTCTGGCAGAAGCTGCACTCCGACCTGACGGCCGCGAGCTACCCGACGCTCTGGAACCTCTCGGCCGAGCGCGGACGCCAGCTCGACGCCATGTCCGTCGTCGACTGGATCAACGAGAGTGTCCCGGGCGGGATCAACTCGAGGCTCGGGCAGCTGCTCGACGTCGCCTACAACATCGAGTACGGCGCCGAGTCGAGGGACCAGAGCTCGCTGAACCTCATCTACCTGCTCGGCTACTCCGGACAGGGCCAGATGCGGATCTTCGGCCCCTCGAACGAGAAGTACCACGTGCGCGGCGGCAACGACCAGATCCCGGCGCGGCTCGCCGCCGCTCTGCAGGGGCAGATCACGACCGGCGCGGCGCTGACCGCGATCAAGCGCAACGCCGGCGGCACCTACACGCTCTCCTTCCAGTCGGGCGCTAGCACCAACACGGTCACCGCCGACCAGGTCGTGCTGGCGCTGCCGTTCTCGATCCTGCGGACCCTCGACTACTCCAAAGCCGGCTTCTCGCAGGTGAAGACGACGGCGATCGAGCAGCTGGGGATGGGGACCAACTCGAAGCTGCACGTCCAGTTCAAAGACCGGCTCTGGACCGCGCTCGGCTGCAACGGCGAGACCTACGCCGACACCGGCTACCAGAACACCTGGGAGGTGACGCGCGCGCAGCCGGGCTCGAGCGGCATCCTCGTCGATTACACGGGCGGCAAGATCGGCGCCAGCTTCGGGACCGGGACGCCGGCCGAACGCGCGGCTCAGTTCCTCAAACAGATCGAGCCCGTGCTGCCGGGGATCAGCGCGCAGTGGAACGGCAGGGCGACGATCGACTACTGGACCGGTTACCAGTGGACGAAGGGCTCCTACTCCTACTGGAAGGTCGGCCAGTACACGAAGTTCGCCGGGGCCGAACGCGAAGCGGAGGGCAACTGCCACTTCGCCGGCGAGCACACTTCGATCGACTTCCAGGGCTACCTCAACGGCGCGGTCGAATCGGGCGAACGCGCCGCCGGCGAGATCCTCGCCGGGCTCAAGTAGCGCCCCGTCCGCGCCCCGGCGGACCGCCGTTCGATCTTCCTTGCGGGGATCCGGCGCCGTCGCTAGCTTGGGGCGCGACAAGTGGTCGAGCGGAAGGGAAGTGAGATGAAGCGCAGCTGGCGGGTGGGATTCGGAGCGGCGATGGCCGCGGTGCTGGCGATGGCGGTGGTGGCCGTGCCCAGCGGGGCGGCTACCGGCGGTGTTGTCGCATCGGCCTCGGCGGGCTGTACGCCGAAGACGAACATCGAGGCGATCATCGACGACTCGGGCTCGATGGCGATCACCGACGAAAACCGCCTCCGCATCCAGGCGATCGACCTCTTGATCAACGCCCTGCCGGAGCAGACCCAGCTGGGCGCGGTCGAGTTCGGCTCCGAACTGTTTGAAAAACCGGCTGCCGACACGGTCTTCCCGCCTGAGGCGGTGGGGGCGAACGCTGCGGCGATGAAATCCGCCCTCGACGTCGCGATCCAGGCCGACAACGGCGCCACCGACTACAACTCCGCCTTCGCCGCGGCGGACGCCGCCAACCCGACCTCGCAGGCGCGCATCTTCCTCACCGACGGCGGCCACAACGAAGGCGAATACAAAGAAGCCCACCTCGGCCACAACGTGCCGACCTACGTGATCGGGTTCGGCTCGGGGCTCACCGCCCCCGAAGACCAGGCGCGGCTGCAGAAGATCGCCACCGACACCGGCGGCCAGCTCTTCCAGCTGGTGGACAACAGCTCGCTGCAGTC
>DASTGL010000194.1:0-3869 GCA_035719145.1 Solirubrobacterales bacterium | reverse complement strand
GGACTCCGCGGTCGAGGAGTCCTTCAGCCACGCGCTGGAGGGGATGCCCGAGTACCCGCACTTCACGCGGCCGGCCAGCTACCGCGGCTGGGGGGTGCCTGATGTCCTCGTCTCCGGCGACCACGAGAAGGTGCGCGAGTGGCGGCTGGAGCAGAGCCGGCAGCGGGCGCGGGAGTACGAGCAGCGGGACCAGCACCAGGACCACAGGCAGGGCTGAGCTGCTCTTCAGGCTTTGCTTAGCCCCTTTGGGCTACCATTCCGCGACCGCGCGGTGCCCGCAGCTGGGTCCGGCGGTTTTTTCTCGCCGCAATTCCTCGCACCGCACATCACATGAGCTCCGTAATCGACAGCATCGAGCGCGCCCAGCTGAAGCAGGGCCTTCCCAAATTCGACCCTGGGGACCGTGTCCGCGTCCACTTCCAGGTCGTCGAGGGGAACCGCAAACGGATCCAGGTCTTCGAGGGCGTGGTGCTGCGGCGTCAGGGCTCCGGCGTGCGCGAGACCTTCACGGTCCGCAAACAGTCCTTTGGTGTCGGCGTCGAGCGGACCTTCCCGCTGCACTCGCCGAAGATCGAGAAACTCGAGGTCGCGGCGCGCGGTGACGTGCGACGGGCCAAGCTCTACTACCTGCGCGGCCGCATCGGCAAGGCCGCTCGCGTCGCCGAGCGGCGCTGGGGCATCGACGACGACGTCGTCGCCGCGCCCGCGGCGGCTGCGGACGAGTCCACCGCGGTCGATGCCGAGGGCGTGAGCCAGGAGGAGGTCGTGCCTGTCGCCGCGCCGGAGGGCGAGGCAGAGGGCACCGACCAGGCCGAGGAGAACGCACCGGAGGCCGAGGCCACGCCCGAGACTGAGGAGGCTGCGCCGGAGGCCGAGGCCACCGAGGCGGCTCCCGAGGCAGAAGCGGAGCAGGAGACGGCGGCAGAGGCGGACGCAGACGCGCCCGAGGCCGGGGAGACCGAGGACACTTCAGCGCCTGAGCAAGCCGAGGACGAGGAGCCGGCCAAAGCCGACGACTCCGACGAGGACTCGGCAGCCTGAAACGCCTGATCCCGAAGCCGGAAACCAAAGGCGGCGGGCTCATCGAGTTGGCCGTCATCGTCGCGCTGGCCCTGGGGCTGGCGCTGGCGATCCAGGCCTGGATCGTCAAGCCCTACCAGATCCCCTCCGAATCGATGGAGCCGACCCTCGACGTCGGCCAGCGCGTCCTCGTCAACCGCTTCCTCTACCACTTCAAGGACCCGCAGATCGGCGACATCGTCGTCTTCCACCCGCCTGAAGGCGCCGACCACGGGACCGAATGCGGCACTCATCCCGGACCTCGCGAAGCCTGTCCCAAACCGACCGAAGGCGAGTCGAGCCAGAACTTCATCAAGCGGATCGTTGCCGGGCCGGGAGACACGCTCTCGGTCAAAGACGGCCACCCGGTGGTCAACGGGGTCGAGAAGACCGACGAGCCCTACATCAACCCCTGCGGCAGCGCCCCGCAGTGCAACCTGCCGAAGCCGATCACGATTCCACCCGACATGTACTTCATGATGGGCGACAACCGTGGAGCCAGCGACGACAGCCGCTTCTGGGGACCTGTACCCAAGGAATGGATCATCGGTGAGGCCTTTGCCACCTACTGGCCCCCAAACCGAATCGGCGGTCTCTAAGCCTCCGAAGGGGAAGTTCCACCGTCGGCGGCTGGCCCGCAGCCGGCGACTTTTCGCCTTCGATCGCGGGCTCGGCAGCCGCTACGTCGCCGGCGCCGACGAGGCCGGGCGGGGCTGCCTGGCGGGGCCGCTGGTCGCCGCCGCGGTCCTGCTCGACTACGAGAGCCTCTCGCACTCCGACCGGCGTGCCCTCAGCGGCCTGCACGACTCCAAGCAGATGACCGAGGAGCGGCGGCTGGAGATGTACCCGTGCGTGCTGCGGGCCGCCGCCCGGGTCAGCGTCGTCGTCCGCAGCGCGCCCGGGATCGACCGCCGCGGCCTGCACGTGACCAACGTCGAAGCGCTCTCGCTGGCGCTGGAGCGGCTGGCGCCGCCGGAGGAGGAGGCGATCTGCCTCGTCGACGGTTTCCGCCTCCACGCCTGCGAGGTCCCGCACCGGCGGGTGATCAAGGGCGACGCGACCAGCGCCGCGATCGCCGCCGCCTCGGTGATCGCCAAGGTCACCCGCGACCGCTATATGCGCGACATCGCCCCCCAGCACCCGGGCTGGGGCTTTGACGAACACGTCGGCTACTCGACCCCCGAGCACCGCCAGGCAATCGAGGAAATCGGCATCTCGCCGCTGCACCGCCGCTCGTTCGCGAGCGTTGCCTATTCGCAGCTGGAGCTCGGCTAACTAGAACGCCCCCGGGATGTACTCGACCTCGACGGCGCGGCCGGCGCGGTCGAGGGTGACGCCGACGGCGTCGAAGCGGATGTCGTCGAAGGGCGGGAACTCGCGGCGCTCGGCCATCCAGGCGGTGCCGAGGCGACGGACCCGGCGCTGCTTGGTGAAGTCGATCGAGAGGATCGGCTTCTCCGGGCCGAACCGGGTGCCGGCGCGGGCGCCCTTGACCTCGACGAAGACGAGGACCGGCCCGTCGAGGGCGACGATGTCGAGCTCGCCGTATCGGGTGCGGGCGTTGCGCTCGACGATCTCCCAGCCTTTGGCGGCTAGGCGAGCGGCGACGAGGTCCTCGGCGATCTGTCCGGTGCGGCGTCTGGTGTCAGTCATAACGCTCTAAGGGGCGGGGGGACAGAAACTCGCCCCCCTCGAACGAGCGGTCACACAATCGCGTCAAAGCCGCGCGCGAATTCTTTGAATCTGCGCGCCACTCGTCAAACCTGGCTCCGTAGCGTCGCCTTCGTGCTCGCCACCGCCCGCACCTTCACCCTCGACGGCATCTCCGCCCGCCCCGTGCGGGTCGAGGTCGACGTCCACCGGGGCCTGCCGAACTTCACGATCGTCGGCCTGCCTGACGCGGCGGTGCGCGAGGCGCGCGAGCGGGTGCGGGCGGCGCTCGTCAACTGCGGCTTCGAGTTCCCGCTGCGGCGGATCGTCGTCAACCTGGCGCCGGCGAGCCTGCGCAAGGCCGGGCCGGGAATGGACCTGGCGATCGCGGCGGCGCTGCTGAGCGCCTCCGGCCAGTTGGAGTGGGAGGGACTGGCGCGGGTTGCCCTGGCAGGAGAGCTGGCGCTCGACGGCTCCACCCGGGCGGTGCAGGGTGCGCTGGCGATGGCCGAGGCGGCGCGCGAGGGCGGAGCGGAGGCGATCGTGCTGCCGGCGGAGAACGGACCGGAGGCGGCGCTGGCCGAGGGGATCGGCGTGGTGCCGGTCGAGGCGCTGGGACAGTTGCCGGCGCTGGCGACGGGGGAGTGGGACCCGCCGCGCCCCAACTCGTTGCCGCTGCAGCTCGATCCTCCCACTGGCGCACCCGACCTGGCCGATTTGCGCGGGCAGCCGCATCTGCGCCACGCGCTTGAGGTGGCAGCGGCGGGAGGGCACAGCGTCTTGATGGTGGGGCCTCCCGGGGCCGGCAAGTCTCTCGCCGCGAGCCGCCTGCCGTCGATCCTGCCGCCGCTCTCGGTCGGCGAGGCGCTCGAGGTGGCGCGGATCGCCAGCGCCTGCGGCAGCCTCGGGACCGGCCTTCCTGCCGGCCGGCCGTTCCGCGCCCCGCACCACACGATCAGCGCCCCCGGCCTGGTCGGAGGCGGGGCGCCGCCGCGTCCGGGCGAGGTGACCCGGGCGCATCGCGGAGTTCTCTTCCTCGACGAGCTCTGCGAGTTCCGCCGCGACGCCTTGGAGGCACTGCGGGCGCCGCTGGAGTCGGGGGAGGTGCTGATCTCGCGCGTCGGTGGCCAGCGCAGCCTTCCCTGTCGGTTCATGCTGGT
>DASTGL010000193.1:0-4079 GCA_035719145.1 Solirubrobacterales bacterium | reverse complement strand
GGAATGTCCCAGGCGATATGCAATCTGATTCTGGGTCCTCCATAGGAGGACGGCATCATCGGGCGCAAGGCCCGAAGGGCCGCGACAAATTCACTCAGAGGACCCCCGGACCCCTGTACAGGCGCGACTAGGCCCTGCCGGCCTCCAAGAGGCGGCTGAGGAAACGACGGGTCTCGTCGCGTTGCGGCGAGACGAGGACTTGGCTGGGTGGGCCCTGCTCGAGGATGCGGCCTTCGTGGAGGAAGGCGACCTGGTCGGCCACCTCGCGGGCAAAGGTCATCTCGTGGGTGGCGATGACCATCGTCATGCCCTCTTCCTTGAGGTCGCGGACCGCGGCGAGGACCTCGCCGACCAGCTCGGGGTCGAGGGCGCTCGTGACCTCGTCGAGGAGCAGGGCGCGAGGGCGGCCGGCGAAGGCGCGGGCGATCGCCACCCGCTGCTGCTGGCCGCCGGTGAGGTTGTCGGGTCGGTCGTCCTCGCGGCCGGCGAGGCCGAAGCGGGCGAGCAGGGCGCGGCCGCGCTCCTCCGCCTCGGCTTTGGAGGAGCCGTGCGCCCGCCTCTCTCCCAGGACCACGGTCTCCAGCGCGGTCATGTGCGGGAAGAGGTTGTAGGCCTGGAAGACGACGCCGAGGCGGCGTCGTACGCCGACCGGGTCGACGGAGGGATCGGTGATCGTCTCGCCGTCGAGGAAGACGTCGCCGTCGTCGATCTCCTCCAGCAGGTCGATGCAGCGCAGCAGCGTCGACTTGCCCGAGCCCGAAGCGCCGATCAGCGCCACCGCTTCGTGTTCGCGCACGGTCAGGTCGATGCCCCGCAGGACCTCGCGCTCGCCGAAGGCCTTGGTCACGCCGCGGGCCTCGAGGACCGGGCCGTTTGGGGCCGCCGGGCTCATCGCACCGCCCCCTCGGGGCCGCCCATTCGCTCGACCACCCGCGCCAGCGGCACCGTCACCGCCAGGTAGAGCAGCGCGGCGGCGATCAGAGGCGTGTAGTTGAAGCTCTCGCCCTGGACGATCTGGGCGATCCGGAAGGCCTCCTGCGGACCGAGGATCGAGATCAGCGCCACGTCCTTCTGCAGGGCGACGAAGTCGTTCAGCAGCGGCGCGGTCACCCGGCGGATCGCCTGCGGCAGGATCACGTGCCGCATCGCCTGGCCCTCGGTCAGGCCGACGGCGAGTGCCGCGTCGCGCTGCCCCCGGTGGACCGAGTTGATCCCGGCCCGGTAGACCTCGGTGACGTAGGCGCTGTAGGAGAGCCCGAGGGCGATGCCGCCGAGCACCACCGGGTCGGTGGGCAGGCCGCTCAGCCGCAGTGCCGGGATGCCGAAGCCGACCAGGTAGACGAGCAGGATCGTCGGGATGCCGCGGAAGAGGTCGACGTAGACCGTGGTCAGCAGCCGCAGCGGGAAGAAGGCCGGCGCCCGGCTCGTCCGCAGCACCGCCAGCGCCAGCGCCACGACCAAGACCGCCGCCTCGACGATCATGAACACCTTGACGTCGAGCCAGAAGCCTTCCAGCACTTCGGGGAACGATTCCTTGAAGACGTCCCAGTTGAAGAAGAGCTCGCGGACTTCGGGCCAGCCGGGGCTGGTCAGGACCCAGGCTGCAAGCCCGCCGATGACGACGAGGCTGGAGAGCGCGGCGATCCCCTGGCCGCGCCGGCGGCTGCGGCGTTTGGCTGCCTCCCGTTCGAGGCGGCGGTTCGCTGGCGGGTTCGCGGCGAGCTCGGACAAGCGCGCCGTGATTCTCTCAGTGCAGTTCGGGCGCGCCGGCGGCTTCGCTCATCCAGCGCTGGGTGATCTTTTCCAGTTCACCCGAGCTCTTCAACGCTTCGACGGCCTCGCTGACGCAGCTGGTGAGATCCGATTCCTTTTCCAGCAGGGCGCCCCACTGGTCGCCGCCGGGGGCGCTGAACTGGCCGACGACGGTTGCCTGCGGCACCTGGACCGCGGTCAGGTAGAGCGCGGTCGGCAGATCGACGACAACGGCGTCGATCTGTTCGTTCTTCAGCGCGGTGACGACGTCGTTGGAGCTGTTGAAGACTTCCGGCTTGCTGCTCGGTTCGATTTCTTCTTCGACGGCTTCGAGGCTGGTGGTGGTGATCTGGACGCCGATCTTCGCGTCCTGCAGTTCGGTCAGCGATTTCGCCTTCGCCGCTTCGGAGTCCTTCAGCGCCACCACCGCCTGGTTGGCGGTGTAGTAGGGCGCCGAGAAGTCGACGGCTTTTTCGCGCGGCGGCGTGATCGAGATCTGGTTGACGTCGAAGTCGAAGCTCTTCGGGCCCGGCGCGTAGGAGGAGTTGAACGGCTCCACCGTCCATTCCACCTTCGCCGGCGGGTAGCCGAGCTGCTTGCCGATCGCGTAGGCGACCGCGCTCTCGAACCCTTCGCCATTGGTCGGATCGTCGTCTTCGAAGTAAGGCGGGTAAGCCGGCTTGTCGGTGGCCACCGTCAGCACGCCCTGCTTCTCGGTCGGCAGCTTCCCCTTCGGGCAGCTCGCGGCTTCGGCGCTCGTGCTCGAACTGGAGTCGCTCGAGCTGCCGCAGCCGAGGACGACGAGCGCGGCGAGGAGGAGGAACGTCAGCGAGAGTTTCTTCATCGGGGTGGCGGAACCGAGAGGATGCGAAACCCTACCGTCTTCGGCGCCGACCGCGCCCCTTCTTTGTCGGTGGCGACGACGGTGGCTCGGTAACGACCGGGCGCCAGCGGCTTGCCCTTCAATCTGCCGTTCCAGTTCAGCTTGCTCTTTCCGGTCTTCGCGGCCTTCGAGCGGCTGCCCAGCTTCTTGAAGCGCTTGCCCTGCTTGCGTTCGAATTTGAATCGGACGGTGGCCGGCTCGGAGACCGTGAAGACGAAGGTCGTCCCAAGCTTGACTTTGCCCGGCTTCGCGCCGCGCAGCTTCGGCGCGAACGCCCGCGGCACGGCACGGATCTTGCCCAGCTTCGGCTTCTGGTTCAAAGACTTGTTCGCTGCCGGAATCGTCACCGTCGCCTCAGTCCGGGCAGCGGTGCCCCCGGGGCAGACCGTGCTCTGGCCGGTGTAGACCTGCTTCGCCGAGCAACCCTGAGCGTCGGTGACGACGAGGGTCACCTGGTAGTCGCCGGAGTTCGCGTAGACGTGGGTCGGGGTCGCGCCACCGTCGGCCAACACGGTCCCGTCGCCGAAGTTCCATTCGTAGTGCGCGGCGCGTTCGGAACCGCCCGCATCGAATCGGCTCGCTTGCCCGACAGCCGCCGCGGTGGCGCTGAAGCGAGCAACCGGCGTCGGCTGCGGCTGGAAGACCAACCGCTCGATCTCGCCGGTGTCCCAAGCGGTTTCGAAGGGAAGCGGCGTCGGGGTACCGTCCGGGCCGATCGAGGCGACCCCGATGTGGTTGTTGGAGCCCCCGCCCTGCCACCAATAGAGAAAGCGGCCGTCGGGCGTGACAGCTGCCGATTCGGGATTTTCAACCGACATCGTGTTGGCGACGGTGAGGCTGCCGTCGGCGCCCACGTTTGCGGTCACGATTCCGTCGAGGTTCGAATCGGGCATGTAGATGTGCTTGTTGTCCGGTGAGACGCCGATGTAGTCGAGGCTCACGTCGCCGGTTTCGGCCAGTTGCCCGCGCTGACTGAGGCTGCCGTCGGGACCGATGGCGAACGGGGTCACGCCGGTCCCCGAGCTATGGCTCGAGACGACGTACAGCAGTGGCGAATCCGGCGCCGTCTGGAGATAGAACGCATTGGCGACCGAGGTAAAGCCAAGCGATGCCACTGACCCGTCAGCACCCAATGCGAACGCCTGGACCCCTAGCGTGTTGGTCGCAAAGAGGTAGCGCCCATCGGGGGATATCGCCGCATCGAAATAAGTTCCCGACCCGAACGGGGAGCCGGCCAACGGAGTCAATACGCCGTTGGCGCCGATCGAGTATCCGAGCACCCCTTTTTTCGGACTCGCGGGGTTGACGATGACCGTGTAGGCGAAATGCCCGTCGGGAGTGATCGCGAGACCATTCTGTTGCGGTCCCTGAACGGGTTCCTGTGCCGGAGCGATAGCCCCGTCGGCTCCCAGGGTCAGACCTTGCACTCCGCCGTTGAAGTAGT
>DASTGL010000192.1:0-2723 GCA_035719145.1 Solirubrobacterales bacterium | reverse complement strand
TCAGCTCCTCGGCGCCCTCGCCCTTGGCGATCAGCGCCAGGTGGCAGGCGTCGAGCTCGTAGCCGAGCTCGGAATCGTCGACCAGCTCGCCGGCGAGCAGCGCTTTCACCGTCTCCCGCCGCCGCTCGGCCGCGCTGCGGGGCCGGTTCTTCGCCTCCCGCGCGTGCTCCTCGCTGACCGCGGCGATCAGCCGGTCGACGAAGGTCGCCTGCGCCGCCAGCAGCGGCCGCAGCGCCGCGCTCGGTACCTCGGCCCGCTCCGCCTCTTCGACCAGGAAGTCCCCGAACAGAGCGTTGCCGGCGAAGTACCGCCGCAGCACCGTCTCCAGCGGCACCCCGTCCCGCGCGTCCAGCCGCGCCTGCGCCAGCAGCACCGTCGGCACGTCCGGCGCCTGCCGCTCGCCGCCCTCGAGTACCCCCAGCCGGTACTCGATCGCCGCCGCCGTCGCCTCGTTCAGCCCCTGCAGGTACCCGGGGTCCGTCACCTCCCGAGGGTCGGAGATCGCGTAGATCCGCGTCGCCACGGCGCCTTGAAGCTCCGGCAGCCGCTCGCGCAGGCGAGCGGCGAGATCTGCTCGGACCTCAGCTAGTGGCTGCGCCTTCACTAGGCCATCTTGGTCGTTTGCACAGTTGGAATTACGGTAGGTGCGTTGCCGGCCTTCACAGTCTCACCTCCCAGTTCCGCGCTCTCTACCCCGCCATCGCCCGGGCGATCACGACGCGCTGGATCTCGTTCGTGCCCTCGTAGATCTGGGTGATCTTGGCGTCGCGCATCATCCGCTCCAGCGGGTACTCGTTGACGTAGCCGTAGCCGCCGAGGACCTGGACGCCCTCGACCGTCACCTTCATCGCGTTGTCGGTGGCAATCAGCTTCGCCATCGAGGTCCACTTGCCGAGGTCGGCGGGGCGCTCGGGGCGGTCGGCCATCGAGCAAGCTTTGTAGAGGAGCTCACGCGAGGCGGCGGTGCCGGCCTCCATGTCGGCGAGCTTGAACTGGATCGCCTGCAGCTGGTTGATCGGCTTGCCGAAGGCGACCCGCTCTTTGGCGTAGTTGTTGGCGTAGTCGGTCGCCCCCTGGGCGATCCCGACCGCCTGGGCGGCGGCTCCAAGGCGGGTGCGCTCGAGCGTGCCGAGGGCGACGCGGAGCCCGTTGCCCTCGCCGCCGATCAGGTTCTCGTGCGGGACGCGGACGTCGGTGAAGCTGGGGGCGCCGGTCGGCGAGCCCTTGATCCCGAGCTTGTGCTCGAGCTTGCCGGGGTCGAAGCCGGCCCGGTCTTTCTCGACCACGAAGGCGCTGGTGCGGCGGTTGGCGCGGTCGGTGGTGGCGAAAACGACGTAGAAGTCGGCGACGGTTGCGTTGGTGATCCAGGCCTTCTGGCCGTTGATCACCCACTCGTCGCCGTCGCGCACGGCGCTGGTCCGCATCGCCGCCGGGTCAGAGCCCGCCTCCGGCTCCGACAGCGCGAAGGCAGGCGACCACTCGCCGCTGGCGCATTTCGGCAGCCACTTCTGTTTCTGCTCCTCGCTGGCGAAGAGCTGGATCGGCAGCGTCCCCAGCTCCTGCACCATCAGGATCAGCGCCGAGGAGGCGCAGGCCTTGGCTAGCTCCTCGACCGCCATCTGCAGCACCAACGTCCCGGTCCCAGTGCCGCCATAGGCCTCCTCAAACGGCAGCCCGAGCACGTCATGCGAAGCCAGCAGTTCCCGCACGTCCCACGGGTATTCGCTCTTGCGGTCGATGTCCCCGGCCCGCGGCGCGATCTTGTCCTGCGCCAGCTGCCGCACCATGTCGCGCAGATCAAGCGCCTCCTGCGAGATCTCATAGGCGGGCGTAACAGTGTCGACGCTCATTCGTTCCTTTCGTTCTCGTCGTTTCCACCCTTGGAGCCCCTATAGGGGCCAAAAAGGTGGAAACGATTCACGGCTTACTTAGAAGACGGGGGACTCGGTGTAGGTGCCGAAGACCTCTTGCATCGCCGCGATCATCTCGCCCTCGGTGGCCTGGGTGCGGGCTGCCTCGATGATCGGCGGCATCAGGTTCGTTTCGGTGGCGGCGGCGCGCTTCAGCTCGGCGAGGGCGGATTCGACGGCGGCGCCGTCGCGGGCGGCTTTGGTTGCCGCCAGGCGCTCGGTCTGCTTGCGTTCCAGTGAGGGGTCGATCTTCAGGATCGGAGTCTCGTCGGGCTCGTCGCCGACGAAGTCGTTGACGCCGACGACGATCCGCTTGCGTTCGTTCAGCTCCTGCTGGTAGCGGAAGGAGGCGTCGGCGATCTCGCGCTGGGGGAAGTTGCGGCGGATCGCCTCGACCATGCCGCCGAGCTCATCGATCCGGGCGAAATACTCATAGGCGCTGCGCTCGATCTCGTCGGTCAGCTTCTCGACGAACCAGGAGCCGCCGAGCGGGTCGGCGGTGTTCGGCACCCCGGTCTCGGTGGCGATGATCTGCTGGGTGCGGAGCGCCACCCGCACCGCCTCCTCGGTCGGCAGGGCCAGGGCCTCGTCGAAGGAGTTGGTGTGCAGGGACTGGGTCCCTCCCATCACCGCCGCCAGCGCCTCCAGCGCGGTGCGGACGATGTTGTTGAGCGGCTGCTGGGCGGTCAGGCTGACGCCGGCGGTCTGTGTGTGGAAGCGCAGCCGCATCGACTCCTCCCTGGTCGCGCCGTAGGTGTCTTTCATCTCCCGGGCCCAGATCCGGCGCGCCGCCCGGTACTTGGCGATCTCCTC
>DASTGL010000191.1:0-2898 GCA_035719145.1 Solirubrobacterales bacterium | reverse complement strand
GAACCGCCCGCACCCGCCGCTTGTCCGGCCGCTTCCAAGCCATTGAGGCAAACCCTATTGATCCCGCAAAGAGGGCTTTCCGCGCCCTTTCGCAGGCGTTAACGGCCGGGCTACAATTGTCTGTTCAGTGTCTCGCGCTGTTGCCGCCATAGGATCCAAGCTGCCCAAGGGTTGGGGGGACCTCGGGCGCCAGATCGGCATCCTCGTCGGCGTCGACATCATCTACGAGCTCGGCCGCGGGATCGCCGACTCGACCAAAGCCGATGCGCTCACCCACGGCGCCCAGGTGATCAACTGGGAGCAGTCGACCCACACCTTCTTCGAGCCCAGCCTGCAGGAAGCGTTCCTGCCCGCCCATTGGCTGATCGACGTCGCCAACCAGCTCTACCTCAACGCCCAGTTCTCGATCGCGCTCGGGTTCCTGGTCTGGCTCTACCTCTTTCGCAACCAGTCCTACTACTTCGTCCGCAACATGTTCGTGGTCTCGATGTGCCTGGCGCTGATCGGCTACGTCGGCTTCCCGACGGCGCCGCCGCGGATGTTCCCGGCCGACGGCTTCGTCGACACGATCACCCGTTTCTCCGACGTCAACCACGATTCGACCCTCGCCAAGGTCTTCATCAACCCCTACGCGGCGGTGCCGAGCATGCACTGCGCCTTCGCGATGATGATCGGCGCCACCGGGGTGATGGTCTGCCGCCACTGGTGGTCGAAAGCCTGGTGGGCCTTCTGGCCGATCCTGATCACCTGGGTGGTGATCGTCACCGGCAACCACTATTGGATCGACGCCGTGCTCGGCTGGCTCGTCGCCCTCACCGCCTTCGCGATCGCCCGCGGCGCCCTCGCCCGTGTCCGCCCGGAGGCCTGGGCCTGGCGCCCGCCGGCGCCGCGCGAGGTCGAGGCGTAATAGCCTGAGCCGCGATGGGACCTTCGGCGCCGCCCCGGCGCAGCAGCAGTCGTGGCAGTGCCCGAAACGGGCAGGAGCTGCGGGCCTATGCCCGCGACCGCCTGATCGAGTCCCGCCTCACCCCCAACGCGATCTCGATGATGGGCCTGGTCGGCAACCTCGTCGCCGCCGTGCTGGTCACCCAGCGCCTCTTCTTTCTCGCCGGGATCGCCTTCGTCCTCGGCTCGGTGATGGACACGCTCGACGGCCGCTACTCGCGGATGTCCGGCAAGGGGACGATGTTCGGCGCCTTCCTCGACTCGACGCTCGACCGGATCGAGGAGGGGATCGTGCTCACCGCCGTCGCCGGCTACTTCGCGGTCGAAGGGCGCTCGTTCGCCGCGGCGATGTGCGTGGCCGCCGTGCTCTTCTCGCTGATGGTCTCCTACACCCGCGCCCGGGCCGAGGCGCTCGGGGTCGAATGCAAGGTCGGATTGGCGACCCGGCCGGTCCGCGTGGTGATACTTTCGATCGGCTTGCTTTTCGCCAAGGGCGCCGGTCTGGGCGATTTCGAACTGCTGGCCCCGGCCGTCTACGCGATCGCCGCGTTGACGATATTCACCACCTTCCAGCGGGTATGGCATGTGAGAAACGAGCTTTCCGGCGAGGTCCCCGGCGTCAAGGACGACGACGGTGGCGCCGCTGGGGACGTGTAACCAGCGAAGCCGCCAGGTGTCTGAAGCCACCCAGCGCAATCCAGGAGGACTTCGATTTCAATGAGTGAGAGCAACGGAGCCAACGGCAACGGCCACACGAACGGCGTCGGCCGCGCGGAGGACAAGGTCCGCGTCGCGATCGTCGGCGTCGGCAACTGCGCCAACAGCTTCATCCAGGGCGTCCAGTACTACAAGGACGCCGATCCGGCCGACGAAGTGCCGGGCCTGATGCACGTCGAACTCGGCGGCTACCACGTGCGCGACGTCGAGTTCGTCGCCGCCTTCGACATCGACCAGGAGAAGGTCGGCAAAGACCTCTCCGAGGCGATCTGGTCGGGGCAGAACGACACGATCAAGTTCGCCGACGTCCCCAACCTGGGCGTCGAGGTCCATCGCGGGATGACCCACGACGGCCTCGGCAAGTACTTGAAAGAGAAGATCACCAAGGCGCCGGGCGAAACCGCTGACGTCGTCGGGATCCTCAAAGAGACCAAGGCCGACGTCCTCGTCTGTTACCTGCCGGTCGGCTCCGAGGAGGCGACCAAGTGGTACGTCGAGCAGGCGCTCGCCGCCGGTGTCGGCTTCGTCAACTGCCTGCCGGTCTTCATCGCCCGCGAGGACTACTGGGACAAGCGCTTCCAGGAGGCCGGGCTGCCGATCATCGGCGACGACATCAAGAGCCAGGTCGGGGCGACGATCGTCCACCGGGCGCTGGCGCGCCTCTTCCACGACCGCGGCGTGCGGCTGGAGCGGACCTCGCAGCTCAACGTCGGCGGCAACATGGACTTCTACAACATGCTCGAGCGCGAGCGGCTGGACTCGAAGAAGATCTCGAAGACCAACGCCGTCACCTCGATCATGGGGCACGAGCTGCCCAAGGAGGACGTCCACGTCGGCCCGTCCGACTACGTCGCCTGGCTGACCGACCGCAAGTGGGCCCACATCCGGCTCGAGGGCAAAGCCTTCGGCGACGTGCCGCTGACCGCCGAGCTGAAGCTCGAGGTCTGGGACTCGCCGAACTCCGCCGGCGTCGTCATCGACGCGGTGCGGCTGATCAAGCTGGCGCTGAACAACGGCGTCGCCGGCCAGCTCGACGGCCCCTCCAGCTACCTGATGAAGAGCCCGCACACGCAGCGTCCCGACGACGAGGCCCGCGAGCAGACGGAGGAGTTCATCGTCGCCAACGCCCGCGGCAAGGCGCTGCCGGGCCAGCCGGCGGAGACGCCGGCCTCTTCGCAGGCCTAAGCAGCCCGCCCGCTCGAGCGATTCCGTGGTTCCTTTGTCCTGTATATCCGG
>DASTGL010000190.1:0-12607 GCA_035719145.1 Solirubrobacterales bacterium | reverse complement strand
ACCCGCTGACCGGCGAGAGGCTCAGCTTCAGCTCCGAGCTGCCGCCGGACCTGGCGGCGGCGCTCGAGGCGGCCCACGCCGAGTAGCGCTCCCGCTCTACAATCGTCGAACTAAATCCCAACCCCCGCTGAGAGTCAGCCGGCCCTGCCTGGCCACCACCAGGTCCCGGCGAGCGCAGCGGGCGCTTCGCCCAAACAGAGAAAAAAGGAGAACCACATGGCTCAAGCAGAGCTCAGAGATCTGCTCGAGGCCGGAGTCCACTTCGGCCATCAGACCCGCCGCTGGAACCCGAACATGCGCCGCTTCATCTTCGGCGAGATGGACGGTATCCACATCATCGACCTGCTGCAGACCGAGGCGCTGCTGGAGAACGCCCGCAAATTCGCCGGCGAGCTGGCGACCGGCGGCGGCACCGTCCTCTTCGTCGGCACCAAGAAGCAGGCCGCCGACACGATCCAGGAATGGGCCGATCGCTGCAAGATGCCCTACGTCAACAAGCGCTGGCTCGGCGGCCTCCTCACCAACTTCAACACGATGTCGGGCCGGATCGCCCGCCTCCATCAGCTCACGGGCTGGAAAGAGGAGGGCAAACTCGACCTCCTGCCGACCAAGGAGCGGATGGGGATGGAGGCCGAACTCGCCAAGCTCGAGTTCAACCTCGGCGGCGTCCGCGACATGGACCGCCTGCCCGACGCCGTCTTCGTCGCCGACCTCAAAACCGAGGAGATCGCGGTCAACGAGGCCGCCCGCCTGCGGATCCCGATCATCGGCCTGGTCGACACCAACTGCGACCCGACCCCGGTCGACTACGTGATCCCCGGCAACGACGACGCGATCCGCTCCTGCGAGCTGGTGATCGGGACGATCGGCGGCGCGATCGAGGAGGGCGCCTCCTCCTGGCGTGTGCAGGAGGAGAAGCGGATCGCCGAAGAGATGGAGCGACGCAAACGCGAGGAGGAAGAGCGCAAGAAACGCGAGGAGGAAGAGAAAGCTCGGGTCGAAGCGCTGGAGGCGAAAAAAGCCGCGGAGGAGGCCGAGAAAGCCGCGCAGGTTACGGCTGCGGCGCAGCAGAAAGCCCAGCAGACGCAGAGGAAAGCGCCGCAGGGACAGGGCGCAGGGGCAGAGGCGTCGGAGGAGAAACCCGCTCCTACGGTCGCCGGCGAGCAGCCTGCGGCCGAGGACGCGAAACCGTCGGAGGAGCAGCCGCCGGCGCCGCCCGCTGAGAGTGCTGAGCCCGCTGGAGACGAGAAAGCTGAGGAGGCGAAATGAGCGTTACCGCTGCTGATGTGAAGGCGCTTCGGGATCGGACCGGGGCGGCGATGATGGACGCGAAATCGGCACTGGTCGAGGCCGACGGCGATGTCGAGCGCGCGGTCGAGCTGCTGCGCGTGAAGGGGCAGGCCTCGGCCGCGAAGCGCGAAGGGCGCGGCACCAACGAGGGCGTCGTCGCCTCCTACATCCACGCCAACGACAAGGTCGGGGCGATGGTCGAAGTCCAGTGCGAGACCGACTTCGTCGCCCGCAACGAGGAGTTCCGGGTCTTCGCCTACCAGGTCGCCCTGCACGCGGCGGCGACGGCGCCGCAGTACGTCTCGACGAACGAAATCGACGAGGCCGAACGCGAAGCCGAAAAGAAGGTCTTCGAAGAGAAGGCGCGCGAAGAAGGCAAGCCCGACAACGTGGTCGAGAAAATCGTCGAGGGGCAGCTGAACAAGTGGGCGAGCGAAGTCGCCCTGCTCGATCAGACCCACGTCAACGCCGAGAAACATGAGGGCAAGACGATCGAGGAGCTGCGTCAGGAGCTGGCGGCGAAAACCGGCGAGAACATCCAGATCGCCCGCTTTTCCTATTTCCGCGTCGGCGAATAGAGTCCCACCTCAGTGGCTGACACTTCTCCCGAGCCGCGCTTCGGGCGCATCCTGCTGAAGCTTTCCGGCGAGGCCCTGATGGGCAGCCAGGACTTCGGCACCGACGCCGCCGAGGTCGACCGGATCGCCAAGCAGGTGGCGGCGGTCCGCGACCGCGGGGTCGAGGTCGCGATCGTCGTCGGCGCCGGCAACATCTACCGCGGCCTCGACGGGGCGGCGAGCGGGATGGACCGGGCGACCGGTGATTACATGGGGATGCTGGCGACGGTGCTGAACGCGCTCACCCTGCAGGACGCGCTCGAGCGCCACGAGCAGCACACGCGGGTGATGTCGGCGATCGAAGTGCAGGAGGTCGCCGAGCCCTACATAAGACGCAGAGCGATGCGCCACCTCGAGAAGGACCGGGTCGTCATCTTCGCCGCCGGCACCGGGAACCCGTTCTTCACCACCGACACGGCGGCGGCGCTGCGGGCACTGGAGATCCACGCCGAGGCGATCCTGATGGCGAAGAACGGGGTGGAGGGCGTTTTCGACTCCGACCCTGCGACCAATCCGGACGCCGAGTTCATCCCCGCGATCACCCACCGCGAGGCGATCGAGCGCGGGCTGCGGGTGATGGACTCGACCGCGCTCTCGCTCTGCATGGACAACGACCTGCCCATCTACGTCTTCAACATGGGCGACGAGACCAACATAGATAGGATCGTTTCCGGCGAAAAAGTGGGGACGCTGGTCTCCAGCAACGCCTCGGCCTAGGAGAGAGCGGGAACCTGTGGAGCTGATCGACGAACTGTTGGCGGACGCGAAAGAGCGGATGAAAAAATCCGTCGAGTCGACCCGTGGTGAGTTCGTCACCGTCCGCACCGGCCGCGCCACGCCGCACCTGCTCGACCGGATCACGGTCGACTACTACGGCAATCCGACGCCGCTGAAACAGCTCGCCAACGTCGCCGCCTCCGACGCCCGGCTGCTGACGGTCACGCCCTTCGACAAGAGCGCGATCGGGGCGATCGAGAAAGCGATCCAGGAGTCCGACGTCGGCCTGACCCCGAGCAACGACGGCAACCTGATCCGCCTGCAGATCCCGGAGATGACCGAGGAGCGGCGGCGCGAGATGGTCAAGGTCGTCCACGGGGTCGCCGAGGACGGCCGGATCGCGATCCGCAACGTCCGCCGCGACATCATGAGCGACCTGCGGGACCTGAAAAAGGAGGGCGAAGCCGGCGAGGACGACGAGCGCCGCGCCGAGGCCGACCTGCAGAAACAGACCGACGCCGCCGTCGCCGAGATCGACAGCCTGCTCAAGGGCAAGGAAGAAGAGATCCTCGAAGTGTGAGGATCGGTGGCCCTCGCGTGACCGCCGCCAAATACGTAGCGATCATCACCGACGGCAACGGCCGCTGGGCGAAGCAGCGTGAGCTGCCGGTGGTCGAGGGACACCGGGCCGGCGCCGACACGCTGAAGGCGCGCCTGCGCGACGCCGCCGAGCTGGGGATCGAGGAGCTGACGGTTTACTCCTTCTCGACCGAGAACTGGAGCCGGCCCGAGGAAGAGGTGCGCGGCTTGATGTCGATGATGGGCGAGCGGATCGGCACCGAAACGCCGGAGCTGAAGGAGGAAGGCGTGCGGATGCGCTACATCGGCCGCCGCGAGGGGCTCGACCCGGCGATGGTCGAGCGGATGGAGTGGTCGGAAGCCGAGACCGCCGCGAACGAGCGGATCACCCTCTTCGTCGCCTTCAACTACGGCGGCCGGGCGGAGATCCTCGACGCGGCGCGGCGCTTCGAGGGCGGCTCCGACGAGGACTTCCAGAAACTCCTCTACGCGCCGGAGATGCACGACCCCGACCTGCTGATCCGCACCAGCGGCGAGCAGCGCCTGTCCAACTACCTGCTCTGGCAGTGCGCCTACTCCGAGTTGGTCTTCCGCGACGAGCTCTGGCCGGACTTCGACCGCGCCGCGCTGGAGGCCTGCCTGCGCGAGTACGAGACGCGCCAGCGCCGCTTCGGGAGCCGGGCGTGAACGTGGAGGGGGAGGAGCCGCGGGTGCGGGTGGACCTCTTCGACGACGAGATGTTCGAGGACGAGCCGGCGCCGGCGCCGCGGAAACCGCCGCGCGAGCCGCGCCAAGGACGCAAGAAACGGCGTCGCGGCAGCGGCGAGACCGCGAAGCGGATCCTGGTGGCGCTGCCCTGGATCATCTTCGCGATCGCGATCACGGTCGCGGGCGGGATCGTCTTCACCCTGGCGATGATCGCGATCGGCGTCGTCGCCCTGCGCGAGTTCGACACGATCGCCGCGCGCTACCGCCCGCTCGTCATCCCCGCCTACCTCGCCGTCGCCGGCCTCGTCCTCGCCGCCCACTTCGGCACCGCCTTCAACATCCTCTACGTCATCGCTGCCTCGCTGCCGCTGATCTTCGCCTTCGCCGCGCGCCCGCGGCATCAGGAGGGGGCGACGGTCTCGATCGGCGTGACGCTGCTGGGGGTCATCTGGATCGGGATCCCGCTCGCCCACGCGGTCCTGCTGCGCGACCTGCCGAACCACGGCGCCGCCCTACTGATCGACGTCCTCGTCGGCACCTTCGTCGCCGACACCGCCGCCTACGCCACCGGCCGCATGTTCGGCAGCCACAAGATCACCCCCAACATCTCCCCGAACAAGACCGTCGAGGGCCTGATCGGCGGCTTCCTGATCGGCACCATGGGCTTCTGGTTCGCCGGCCTCTACCAGGACTGGCTCTCCGGGGTAGACGCTCTCCTGATCGGCGCCGCCGTAGCCGCCGTAGCCCCGATCGGCGACCTCTTCGAGTCGATGCTGAAGCGCGACCTCGGCACCAAGGACACCGGCACCATCTTCGGCCCCCACGGCGGCCTCCTCGACCGCCTCGACGCCGTCTTCTTCACCGTCGTGGTCGGCTACTACCTCGCGATCGCGCTGGTTTACTGAGAGATACCTGTCGATTTCCTCTGCAATGCTCGGCCGGTGGCGGGGATTCAGGCAGTCTTCTATCGAGATCGGCACGGCGTCGAGCCGGTGGCGCAGTTCATCGAGACCCTGCCCGTCAAGCGTAGGGCGAAGGTCTATGCGTTCATCGAAGAGCACCTGAACGGGCGGTCGCCGGATGCGCCGCCCCCAGAGCACCCCGTCACTTCCCAAATCCGAGGGGAGATGCGAGAGGTAAGGGTAAGGTTCGGGAACACCCGCTACCGGATTCTTTATCAGCGATCCGGGAACTTGTTGGTCCTCCTTTGCGCCTTCGAGAAGAACACGGGTGCGGTGCCGAGGAGTCAGATAGAGACGGCAGAAGGCCGTATGGCCGACTTCAAGACCCGAATGGATGCACGGCACAGGAGGCCGCCGCGAGCGGTAGGACGAGACGTTCCGCCGCGTCGGCTCAAGCCTTGACATCTTTATCAATATCGATAAAGATGTCCTCATGAGATCCGGATCGAGGGACAGTCGTCGCATCAGTCCAAAGGGGCGAACGGTCTCCGAGGCCGCAGCGGAACAGGCTCGTCGCAACGAGGCCTACCGCGAAGCCCGTGACGAATATGCAGCTATCCGGGAGCTGCGGAAACGAAATTGGATCGCCGCTCACATCCGCGAACGTCGGTATGAGCTGGATTTGACTCAGAAAGAAGTGGGCGAGCGAGCAGGGACCTCGCACTCGTTCATCTCGAAACTGGAGAGCGGCGATCACATGCCGACGATCCCGGTGCTGAAGCGAATTCTCGCGGTGTTGGACGAGGAGCTTCTGATCGGGTTCGAACGGCAGGTTCCGGATGAGGAGCCCGAGCGCGAGGTCGCTCCGGCCCCCGAGCTTGCAGCTGCTTGAAGACGGCGACAGCATGAACGACGACTGGCGCATACAGATCGACTTCGTCGAGGAGGGGCCGATGGACGCCCTCCACGACCGCCTCGACGCCGAGGAGCTTCAGCACGACCTCAGCCGCGCCTTCCACGACCGGGTGATCGTCTCCCGCGACGGGACGACGATCTTCCTCTATGCCGGTGACCGCGAGCAGGCGGAGAAGGCGAAGGCACTGGTCGAGCGGCTTGCCCGGGAGGAAGGGGAGGAGATCGATGTCAGCTTCACCCGGTGGCATCCCGAGGCCGAGGAGTGGCGCCCAGCCGACGAGCCGCTGCCGGAGGGCACCGATGCCCGGGCCGCCGAGCATGCGGAGCGGGTGGCTCGCGAACGAGGGGAGACCGCGGGAGACGGTCGTCCCGAGTACGAGGTGCGGATCGACCTGCCCTCGCATGAGGACGCGAAGGAGCTGGCGGAGCGGTTGAGCGCCGAGGGACTGCGCAGCGTCCACCGCTGGAAGTACGTCCTCCTCGGCGCCGCCGACGAGGACAGCGCCAACCAGCTCGCCGAGCGGGTGCGCAACGAGGCGGCGCCCGGCAGCACCGTCGCGGTTGAGGGGACCTGGCCCGAGGCCTACGCCGAGCGCCCGCACAGCCCGTTCTGGTTCCTCGGCGGCCTGGCCGAATAGAGACGCCAGGGAGGAGCCGCCTTCCGGGCTCCGTATCCTCTTCTAGGCATGAAGAAGGTCCTCGTGCTCGGGTCGACCGGGTCCATCGGAACGCAGGCGCTGGAGGTGATCGGGCGCTCGGATGAGCTGCAGGCCGTCGGCCTGGCGGCCGGCTCCGGCTGGGAGACCGTGGTCGAGCAGGCGCGCGAGCACGGAGTGCCGACGGTGGCGCTCGCTGACGCGGAGCCGGCGGAGCGGGCGCGGGGCGCCTGGAGCGGCCGGGTTCTCGAGGGCGAGGAGGGGATTCGCGAGCTGATCGTCTCCTCGGGCGCCGACCTGGTCCTCAACTCGATCGTCGGCGCCGCGGGGCTGGGTTCGACGATCGTCGCCTTGACGGAGGGGATCGACGTCGCCCTCGCCAACAAGGAGAGCCTGGTCCTCGGCGGCGAGCTGGTGATGGCGCTGGCCGAGGCGACGGGGGCGCGGCTGCTGCCGGTCGACTCCGAGCACTCGGCCCTCTTCCAGCTGATCGGCGCCGAGGCGCCGGGCACCGTCGAGCGGCTGGTGCTGACCGCTTCCGGCGGCCCCTTCCGCGGTCGCGACGACCTCGCCGACGTCAGCGTCGCCGACGCGCTCGCCCATCCCACCTGGCGGATGGGAGGGAGGATCACGATCGACTCGGCGACGCTGATGAACAAGGGCTTCGAGGCGATCGAGGCGCACCACCTCTTCGCTGTCCCCTACGAGCGGATCGAGGTGGTCGTCCACCCGCAGTCGCTGGTCCACTCGCTGATCCACCTCGTCGACGGCTCCTCGCTCGCCCACCTCGGCTACCCCGACATGCGGGTGCCGATCTCCTACGCGCTGCACTACCCGGAGCGGGCCGACGTCGACGTGCCGCGACTCGACCTGGCCGCCGCCGGCTCGCTGACCTTCGAGGCGCCCGACCTCGACACCTTCGCCTGCCTGCGCCTGGCGCTGGAGGCCGGCCGCGCCGGCGGCACCGCGCCGACCGTCCTCAACGCCGCCGACGAGGTCGCCGTCGCCGCCTTCCTCGAGGAGCGGATCCCGTTCACGGCGATCCCCGCGGTGATCGAGCGTGTTCTGGAGGAGATGCCCGCTGCCACCGTAAGCCACTTCGACGACCTCTTCGCCGCCGACGCCGAGGCCCGCGAACGCAGTCAGGCGCAGGTCAGGGAGCTGACGCCCGCATGAGCTGGCTCTGGGTCTTCATCGGCTTCTGCTTCCTGATCATGATCCACGAGGGCGGCCACTTCATCGCCGCCAAGGCGACCGGGATGCGGGTCGAGCGCTTCTTCCTCTTCTTCGGACCGACGATCTGGTCGTTCAAGCGCGGTGAAACCGAGTACGGGGTGAAAGCGATTCCGCTCGGCGGCTACGTGAAAATCACCGGCATGAACCCGGAGGAGGACGTCCCTCCGGAGCACGCCGAGAACGCCTACTTCCGCAAGCCCGTCTGGAAGCGGATCGTCGTCGTCGCGGCTGGGCCGGCGGTGAACATCGTCCTCGCGTTCCTGATCCTCTTCGGCGTCTACCTCGCCAACGGCCGGCAACAGGTCGACCAGCGCGTTGGAGAAGTGAAATCCGGAATGCCGGCGGCGAAGGTCCTGCAGCCGGGGGATCGGATCGTCGCGATCGACGGCAAGAGCTTCAGCGGCCTCGCGACCGAAGACCGGCTGGTGAAGTTCGGCGAAACCGTCGGCTCGCACAAATGCGTCGGCAAGCAGGTGGACGGGTGCATTGCCGCGACGCCGGTGCGGGTGGAGATCGAACGCGACGGACAGACCAAGACCTTCTCGATCTACCCCCGTTACGACAAGGAAGCGAAGCGGAGCCTGGTCGGCTTCGCTTACGGCAGCCGCACGCTCGACTTCGGCCCGTGGAAGGCCGCCTCGGAAGCCGGCGGCTCGATCTGGGAAGTCACCTCCGGCACCTTCCATGTCTTCACCCACCTGTTCGAATCCGAGCAGCGCAAGCAGGTCTCGAGCGTGGTCGGGATCAGCGACGTCGGCCACCAGGTGGTCGAACATGGGCTGGAAAAAGCGCTGCTTCTGCTCGCCCTCGTCAGCCTCTCCCTCGGCTTGATCAACCTGCTGCCGATCCTGCCGCTCGACGGCGGCCACATCCTCTGGGCGCTGGTCGAGAAGCTCCGTGGCGAGCCGGTCTCGCTGCGGGTGATCGAGCGGGCCACCGTGATCGGCTTCGCCCTCGTCCTGGTGCTGATGTTCATCGGCCTCTCCAACGACATCGGCCGGATCACCGGCGAAGGCTTCGAAACCCGCTAGCGGCTAGTTCTTCTTCGCAAGCACTTTGAAGCTGGCGGCGGCGGGCGTGGGGTCGGTCAGGCCGTTCGCGACCGCCGCGACCCTGACGGTGTGCCGCCCTGGCTTCAGCGAAGGCGTCGTGTAGGGCGAGCGACAGGCCTTGAACGCCTTCCCATCGAGGCTGCATCGGAAGGTTGCGCCAGGAGTCGTCGCCGTGAACTTGAAGGTCGGCGTGCGGTCCTTCGTCTTGGCGCGCGGCTTCAGCGTGAACTTCGTGTCGACGGTCGCGGGGGAGATGACAATGGCTGGGGGCGCGGGGTTCAGCGCGAGCGGAGGCGATGAAGGGCTCGGGGCTGGGGATTGGACCGGCGGCGGTTCGGTCGTCGGTGGTGGTTCGGAAGTCCCTCCGGCGGTGCGAAAGGTTCGATCCAGCCCGTGGCTGGTGCCGGTGGCGTTTTTCGCGACCAGCCGGAAGTGGTAGGTGGTTCCGGCGGAGAGGGCGCTCACAGTCGCCGACTCCGGGACCGGGGAGGTGCCGCTGCCGGCCGGTTCTTCGCTCGTTTTCTGACCGTAGGCGGCGGTGGCGCCGTATTCGAAGAGGTAGGTCGTCGCCTGTTCGGACGGGTTCACCGTTCCGTTCAGCGTTGCTTCGGTTTCGCTCAGCGCGCTGGCCGAGCCGGTGCTGACGACGGGGGCCGCCGGCCCGCTCACGGTTACCGTTCCCTTCATCTGGGCCGGGTGGACCGGGCAATAGAAGTGGTAGGTCCCGCCCTGAGCGAAGGTGCAGGAGCCGCTCCAGTTCGCCTGCCCGACGCTTGGGGTGCCGGTGCAACTGGGGGCTTCCGGGCCGCTTTCCCAGACCAGGCCGTGGAAGTTTGCCGTCGCGTTCTTGAAAGTCACCGAGCCGCCGCCGTCCACTGCCGCGCTCGCCGGGGTCCAGGCATAGGTGGCGAGCGAGTTGCCGGTCACTTCGATCGTCGGTTCGGCGGCTAGCCCGCCGGCGGCCGTCGCTCCGAGCGCGGTCAGGCTCAAAAGCACGGCGGACAGAAGCTTCACTGAAAGCCGCGGCTTGATGCTCGCCTGCTTTTGCCACCTAGCCATGCAGTTCGATCCTCCTCGTCAGCGTCGTCGCGATGCCGCTCGGCGGTGCGATGGCGGTCTTCACCGTCAGGGGCAGGCGGCCACGCTGCCGCAGCACGCGTTGCGCAAAGGCTTTGAGGGGGACGGCGAATCGCACTAGACCGGGGCTGGCGAGCGCGCGCGTCAGCTTGCCGACCTGGATGCTGCCCGCGCGCTTCTTACCCAGAGAGGCGCGTTTCGCCTCGAGCTCGACCGACAGGCTGCCTCCGGCGGCTGCCGAGGAGACGACGATCGAGCCGCGAACGGCCATGCCGTGCTGGTTCTTGGCCAGGCGCAGGGCTTCGACCAGCGGGCTTTCGGCAGGTGCCGGTCCGGGGCCTGCTCCGGTCGGAGGCGGCGTTTCGCCGGCGGCGACGGTGATCGTCCCCTTCATTTCTTCGGGATGGACGGTGCAGACGAAGGTGTAGGTGCCCGCTTGGGCAAACGTGCAGGCGCCGCTCCAAGAGGTGCCGAAGCTGTCGACCGGGACGCCGCTGCAGCTTGGCTTTTCGGGGCCTCCCGTCCAGTGGACTCCGTGGGGGGTAACCGCGCCGGGGTTGCGGAAGGCGACGGCTCCGCCGGGAGTCGTGATCGCGCTGGCCGGCTTCCAGGCGAAGCCGCTTGACGTTTCGGCGGGTTCGACCGTGGGTTCGTCCGCCAGGCCGACCGCGGTCGACTGCCATGCGGCCGCCAGTGCCAGGCCGAGCAGCGGCAGCCACCCCCGCCGGCTTCGCCGTCGCCTTCCCTCTCCACGCCTGGCCGATGCCATCCGCTCTGCGATACGGCTCCCGGTGAGCTGAGGTTCAACCGGCCCGCCCTCCCGGCTCAATAAGCTTCATATATGGCTTCAAAAAGGCAGATCTGGGTCGGCAGCGTGCCGATCGGCGGCGGCGCCCCGGTCGCCGTGCAGACGATGACCAAGACCGAGACCGCGAACCTGGCGGCGACGATGGAGCAGATCCGCAAGGTCGCCGACGCCGGCGCGGACCTGGTCCGCTGCGCGGTGCCGCGCGAGCAGGACGCCGAGGCGCTGAAGACGATCGTCAAGGAATCGCCGATCCCGGTGATCGCCGACATCCACTTCAACCACACCCTGGCGCTGAAAGCGATCGACGCCGGCGCCCACTGCATCCGCCTCAACCCGGGCAACATCGGCGGCCGCGAGAAAGTCGCCGAGGTCGCCGAGAAGGCGAACGCGAAGGGGGTGCCGATGCGGATCGGCGTCAACTCCGGCTCGCTGCCCAAGCACCTGCACGCGCTCGAGCGCGAAGCGCCGGTCGAGGCGCTGGTCGCCGCCGCGGTCGAGTTCGTCGAGCTGATGGAGGGCCTCGACTTCGAGAACTTCAAGGTCTCGATCAAGTCGACCAACGTCCCGTACACGATCGCCGCCAACCGCCTGCTCTCCGAGAAGATCCCCTACCCGCTGCACCTCGGCGTCACCGAGGCGGGGACGAAATGGGGCGGCTCGTTGAAAAGCGCGGTCGGCCTGGGAACGCTGCTCGCCGACGGGATCGGCGACACGATCCGGATCAGCCTCTCGACCTTCCACGCCGAGGAGGAGGTCAAAGTCGCCTGGGAGATCCTCAAGGCGCTGCAGTTGCGCGAGCGCGGCCCGGTCCTGATCGCCTGCCCGACCTGCGGCCGCCTCCAGTTCGACATGGACTCGGTGGTGGCCGAAATCGAGCAGCGCCTGGAAGGCTACGAGGAGCCGGTCGAGGTCGCCGTCCTCGGCTGCGCGGTCAACGGCATCGGCGAGGCCAGCCACGCCGACTTCGGCATCGCCGGGGCCAAGAACGAGGGCCTGATCTTCGCCGGCGGCAAACCGCTGCGCAAGGTCCCGCAGGCAAAGCTCGTCGACACCCTCTTCGAGGAGATCGACAAGTCGCTCGACCGCGGCAAGGTCGAGTTCGACGAGGCCGAGTCCCAGGAGGGCGCCGAGTGGGTGGCCAACATCGAGCGCGAAAACGCCGGCGACCTCACCCCCGAGAAGATCGCCGCGATGGAGGCCGAAGCCGTAGAGCGCGGCGAGTCCGACAAAGTCCTCCTCGACGAGGAGGCCTCGCCGACGGCGGGGCGCCGGTTCACGCGGGCCTGAGCCTGGGCCTTGTCGACTTTTGGGTCCTTTCGGCCGCATAAGTCGACACGTCCATCCAGTGGATAGGTTTGTCGCGTGAGTCGCCTCTCCCAGACCTTCCTGCCGACGCTGAAGGATGCGCCCGCCGATGCGGAGGCGGTGTCGCACAAGCTGATGGTCCGCGCCGGGTTGATCCGGCAGCTGGGGGCCGGGTTGTGGACGTATCTGCCTGCCGGGTGGCGGGTGGAGCGGAAGGTCGAGCAGATCATCCGCGAGGAGATGGAGCGGATCGGGTGTCAGGAGATGCTGATGCCACTGCTGATGCCCGCCGAGCCCTGGGAGAAGACGGGCAGGTATGCGATCGAGGAGCTGTTCAAGCTCGAGGACCGCAAGGGCTCGCCGCTGGTGCTGGCGATGACGCACGAGGAGGCGGTGACGACGCACGTGGCGCGGGACGTCCGTTCCTACCGCGACCTGCCGCTGATGCTCTTCCACATCCAGACGAAGGAGCGCGACGAGCCGCGCCCGCGCGCCGGCGTCTTGCGCACGCGCGAGTTCACGATGAAGGACGCCTATTCCTTTGACCGCGACGAGGAGGGGCTGGCGCGCTCCTACGAGCTGCAGGCCGAGGCCTACGGGCGGATCCTCGACCGTTGCGGGGTGCGCTGGTACCGGGTCGAGTCCGACGTCGGGATGATGGGCGGCTCCGACGCCGACGAGTTCATGGCCCCCTGCCCGGCCGGCGAGGACGAGGTGGCGCTGGCGGCCGGTTACGCGGCCAACG
>DASTGL010000189.1:0-2081 GCA_035719145.1 Solirubrobacterales bacterium | reverse complement strand
CCCCCCCCCCCCCCCCCCCACTCCTCCCACGCCGGGCGGAGGCTTCAGCGCGTGACTCGGAGCGTTTTCAGCTCTCGGTCGGAGCCACCGCGGACATACCCGCCATGCGCGAGGCTTTCGCGGATGAAATCGAGCGTCTCTGGGGTGAGCCGCTCACCCGGAAGGACGTTGGGGATGCCCGGCGGGTAGGCCGCCAGGCCCTCAGCTGCGACGCGGCCGGCGGCGGCGTCGAAGGGGATCACCTCTTGCGGGCCGAGGAACGCTTCCCGCGGGGTCAGTACCAGTTCCCCCCAGGGCGGCGCCGGCGCTAGGACCTCATCAGGGGAGCCGGGGGTTTCCTCCAGTTCTGCAACCGCCACCCGCAGCCCATCGACCAAGCGCTCGCCGGCAGCTTCGGCGTCCTCGCCGACACCGAAGATGGCGACGACGACATTGCCGGAGAACAGCTCGAGGTCGAGATTCGCGACGTGGAAGGCGGCTTTCCAAAGCCGCTGCGCACTGGAGCCGGTGCCGCGCACGTCGATCCCAAGCCGCAGCGGGTCCCAGCCGGCGACTCCCGGCTGTCCGACTAAGCGCTCGTCCAGCACGTCGAGGCCGGGGATTTCGCGGATCCGCTCGCGCGTCTTCGCGATCGCCGCCAGCGCCTTGCCGAGCAGCTCCTCGCCGTGTACGTACATCTGCCGCCGCTGCGCGTCGAGCGAGCCGGAGAGCAGGCCGCTGGGGCTGGTCGTCTCGACCAGGCTGACGCAGCGGTCGACGATCGCGGCGTCGATGCGGCCGCCCTTGCCGAGGTGGAGCATCGCCGCCTGGGTCAGGGCGCCGACGATCTTGTGGGTCGAGGAGGTGACGAGGTCGGCGCCGGAGGCGAGCGCGTCTTGCGGCAGCTCCGGGCTGAAGTGGAGGTGGGCGCCCCAGGCCTCGTCGACCACCAGCGGCACCCCGCGCGAGTGCGCCACCTCCGCCAGGGCGGCGACGTCGGCGCAGGCGCCGAAGTAGGTGGGGGAGACGACCATCGCCGCGACCGCGCCGGGGGTTTCGTCCAGCGCCGCCGCCAGCGAGTCCGGCGTCAGGCCGTGGGCGATCCCCAGCTCCGGGTCGAGCTCGGGGGCGATGAAGGTCGGCCGCATCCCGCTCAGGACCATCCCGTCGATCACCGAGGAGTGGACGTTGCGCTGGATCACCACCCGGTTGCCGAGGTGGGCGAGCGCCATGCAGGTGGCGTGGTTGCCCTGCGAGGCGCCGTTGGTCACGAACCAGGAGCGGGCGGCGCCCCAGGCTTCGGCGGCGAGGTCCTGCGCCTGCTGGAACGGCGTCGGTTCGGGGCCGATGTCGACGCCTTCGGTGACCGAGGGGATGTCGTTGCGCAGCCCCACCTCGCCGACCAGCTCGAGCATCGCCGGGTCGGCGCCGAGGCCGCCCTTGTGGCCGGGAACCTGGAAGCGCCCGGTCTCGAGCGCGGCGTAGGCCAGCAGGGCGTCGACGTATGGGGTCGAGTCCTGACCGGGATCGGACATCGAGTCGAGTCTACGGGTCGTCCCGAGTGGTCTTGGACAATTCGGGGGGCGATCTTTGTCCAGTGCCGAAGTCGTGCGTGCTGGACAATCGGGAGATGCGCCACACGCGCCTGGGCTACTGGATCGAGGAGGCGGGAACAGTCGAGCCGCGCCCGGCGCTGGCCGGCGACCGCGAGGCCGACGTGCTCGTCGTCGGCGGCGGCTACACCGGGATGTGGACCGCCTGGTACGCGCGGCAGCTGGAGCCCGAGGCGCGGGTCGTCCTGCTCGAGGCCGAGGAGGTCTGCGGGCGCGGGCCGAGTGGCCGCAACGGCGGCTTCTGCAACGCGATGTGGTTCTCGCTCGCCTCGATGCGCGACCGCTGGGGGGCCGAGGAGGCGCTGGCGACGGCCCGCGCGGCGCAGGCAGCGGTCGAGCGAATCGAGCGCTTCTGCGACGAGCAGGAGGTAGACGCCTGGTTCCGCCCCGCCGGCTACGTCCAGGTCTCCACCGCCCCCGCGCACGACTGCACCTGGCTCGACGCGGTCGAGGCCTGCCGCGAGCTCGGCGTACCGGAGATGCTGCGGC
>DASTGL010000188.1:0-2411 GCA_035719145.1 Solirubrobacterales bacterium | reverse complement strand
ATCATCCCGACGTCGCCGGCGTCTCCTTCGTCGGCTCGACCCCGATCGCCCAATACGTCCACGCGCGCGGGACCGAGAACCGCAAGCGGGTGCAGGCGCTCGGCGGCGCGAAGAACCACGCCGTGGTGATGCCCGGCGCCGACCTCGGCTACGCCGCCGACCAGCTGGCGGCGGCCGGCTTCGGCTCGGCTGGGCAGCGCTGCATGGCGATCGCGGTCGCGGTCGCGATCGGCGACGCCGGTGACGAGCTGGTCGACGAGGTGGCGCGGCGGGCGCGCGAGATCAGGGTTGGCCCCGGCCTCGATCCCGATTCTGAGATGGGCCCGGTCGTGACCCCGCAGGCGCGCGAGCGGATCGTCGACTACATCGGCCAGGGCGCCGATGCGGGCGCGCGGCTGACCGTCGACGGTCGCGAGCTGGAGATGGACGGCGGCGGCTTCTGGGTCGGGCCGACGCTGATCGACCAGGTCAGCCCGGAGATGTCGGTCTACCGCGACGAGATCTTCGGCCCGGTCCTCTCGGTCGTCCGCAGCACCGACCTCGATGAGGCGATCGAGCTGATCAACCGCAACTCCTACGCCAACGGCGCCGCGATCTTCACCGGCTCCGGCTACGAGGCGCGCCGCTTCCAGCGCGAGGCCGAGATCGGGATGATCGGCATCAACGTCCCGATCCCGGTGCCGATGGCCTTCTACTCCTTCGGCGGCTGGAAGGACTCGCTCTTCGGCGACCACCACATCCACGGCCCCGAGGGCGTCCGCTTCTACACCCGAGGCAAGGCGATCACCGCGAGGTGGCCGGCGACGCAGGCGACGCGAGCCGACGGCGGAGACACGGGCTCCGCCAGCATGAACTTTCCGACTTCAAGCTGAGCTGAATGATTCATCCATATCCCAGATTCTGGAATATGGGATAAATATTCGCTAGCCTGGAGGCATGCTCAAACCCCAGGACCTCTTGGTGATGTTGAAGCTGTCCGAGGATCTGCCGTCGTGGACCTTCGACAGCATCGCCCATGAACTTGGCCTGTCTTCCTCGAGCGTTCACCGGAGCGCTCAACGTGCGGCTGAGGCGGGCCTTTACGACTACCGCCGCCGCCGGGTGAACTACCCCGCGCTGCGGGAGTTTCTGGTCCACGGCGCCCGTTATGTCTTCCCGCCGAGGTGGCACGGCGAAGCACGCGGTCTGCCGACCGCTTGGGCGGCCCCTCCACTCGCCGATCAACTCGTTTGGTCGGAGAACAACGTCCCGGTCTGGGCGGACGCCCTGGGCAAAGCCCGCGGCATAGCCCTGGAGCCGCTTCACGAGGCGGTGCCCGATGCGGCCCGCCAAGATGATGAGCTCTGGGAACTGCTCGCCCTGTTCGATTCGATCAGGGTCGGCGCTGCCCGGGAAAGGAAGCTCGCCGCAGACGAGCTCGAGAGACGCCTATCCAAATGAACCTCAAGAACCTGGAGATGCTGGAGCAGGCGATCGAGAGCCTCGGCGATCTCTTGGACGAGCTTGTCTTCGTTGGCGGCGCCACCGTGGAGCTGTGGATCACGGATGAGGCAGCGCCGGAATTTCGCCCCACGACCGACGTAGACGCAATCGTAGAGGTGACGACGAGGTCGCAGTACTACCGGTTCGAAGAGCGAATCCGCAGCGTCGGCTTTGAGAACGACGCAGAGAGCCGTGTGATCTGCCGCTTCAAGCACCGCGAGTCTGAACTAATCCTTGACGTGATGCCGACGGAGGCGTCGATTCTCGGCTTCGAGAATCGCTGGCAGAAGGATGCCTTCGCCCACGCGGTGGAGGTCTCTTTACCGACGGGAAGTGAAATCCGAGCGATCCCACCGGCCTTTCTTCTGGGGACCAAGCTGGAGGCATTTGCGACTAGAGGAAAGAGCGATTACCTGGGCAGTCGGGATTTCAGTGACCTGGTGACGCTCATCGACGGACGCGAGGAGCTGGTAGAGGAGGTCGCGGCAGCCTCAAACGATCTGCAGAGCTATGTCAGCGAGCAGCTCTTGAGGTTGGCAATGCATCGTGACTTCGACCGTGGTCTAGAGGGCGCCCTTCCTTCCAGCTCGGAATCACGTGCGCGCGTCGACCGGGTCATCTGGCCCAGGGTCAGGCATCTGATGGTGCCCGTGGCGCGGTCAATCGCCTCCCAGGGCTCAACCTGACGGCGGCGTGCCCTCGACCCACTCGGCGCGCTCGCCCTCGACCTCGCGCTTCCAGATCGGCGCCTCGGCCTTGATCCGGTCGATCGCTTCGCGGGCGGCGGCGAAGGCGGGGCCGCGGTGGGCGGCGGCGATCGCGACGACGACGCTCGGCTCGCCGCGGGGGACCGGGCCGGTGCGGTGCTCGGCGGCGGCGGCCTCGATCTCATGGCGGGCGATGGCGTCGGCGAGGATCGCGGCGATCTT